>NZ_JACJDU010000070.1:0-14964 GCF_014163715.1 Shewanella sp. SR44-4
TATAGGCCATAGATGAAGCAACTCCCTGCTTTTTAATTCAGATGATTATTTTTTAAACGAAGTTATTGTAGAGTGATTCTTTAAGGGTATCTATTATTATAAATGACTATTTTTTATAGTGTAATGATGAAAAGGGTATGTCCAGTTGAGATATTTTTACTTTATCCAGCAGTAAATTAAATTGAGAAGATCAAAGACGTTTTAAGTTATTTATTGTAAAAACGACGAAGCTGGATCGCGGCTAAAAAGCATTGCCGGAATAACGCTTGATTTGACCCGTGCAGTATGGAGCCTTTTGACCAAAATCCAAACCAAGTTTGGACATAAAAAAGAGTAACCGTGATGACTCAAGGTTACCCTTTTTTCAGGTTCACTTTTTATTCAGAAGCACTCTTTATTCAGAAGCACTATCTACTCTGGGTCTCTCTTTATTCAGGATCTCTTTCTACTCTTGATCTCATTCTATTCGAAATAAATCTATTCGGGATCATAGTCCAATATCGGTGACAACCACTTCTCTGCTTCTGCCAACGTCATGCCTTTACGCTGGGCATAGTCTTCTACCTGATCTTTACCAATATTAGTCACACCAAAATAGCGTGATTTTGGATGGGCAAAGTACCAGCCTGATACCGCTGCCGTTGGGTACATGGCAAAGCTTTCGGTGATATTCAAATCAATCGTTTCATCGGGTTTGAGTAAATCCCATAACAAACCTTTTTCAGTGTGGTCTGGGCATGCTGGGTAACCTGGTGCAGGGCGAATGCCTTTATAACGTTCGCGAATTAACGCTTCATTGTCGAGTACTTCATCCGCAGCATAACCCCAAAACTCTTTACGAACACGTTCGTGCATGCGCTCGGCGAAAGCTTCGGCTAAACGGTCGGCTAAGCATTTGAGCATAATCGCGTTGTAGTCATCGTGATTGGCTTCAAAGCGGGCAACATGTTCATCAATACCGTGACCCGTCGTTACCGCAAAACCGCCCATGTAATCAGCAACGCCTGAATCTTTTGGAGCGACAAAGTCTGATAAACAGAAGTTGTCGTTACCCACGCGTTCAAGCTGCATACGTAAATGATGGGTGGTCATTTCTAATGTGGTGCGGCTTTCATCGGTATACAGTTCAATGTCGTCATGGTTGACGGTATTGGCTGGGAATAAACCGATTACGGCTTTGGCGGTAAGCCATTTTTCAGCAATAATTTGTTTCAGCATGGCTTGGCCGTCGGCAAACAATTTAACCGCTTCTTCACCAACGACTTTGTCTTTTAAAATTTCAGGGTAATGACCGTGCAGTTCCCAGCTTCTAAAGAACGGTGTCCAATCGATACGTTCGACTAGGTCTTCTAATGGATAGTCATCAAACACCTGGCGACCTAATACATTAGGCGTAAATGGGGTGTAGTTTTCCCAGTCGTGTTTACAGCGATTGTCACGCGCGGCTTCAATCGACACGATGGTTTTACGCTTGGTTTGCGACAAACGTTTTTCACGCATCATGTCGTATTCTGCGTAGGCTTCGTCGATGGTTGCTTGGCGAGTGGCGTTATTAATCAGCTTAGACACCATAGGTACAGCGCGAGATGCATCGGCAATGTAAATGGCGCCGTGTGGGTAATGCGGTGCTATTTTTACTGCAGTATGAATTTTAGAGCAGGTTGCACCACCGATAATAGCAGGGATGGTTAAGCCTTCACGGTGGAAGGTTTTCACGTTGTGGACCATTTCATCCAAGCTTGGCGTGATTAAACCTGACATGCCGATGATGTCGATATTATGCTCTTTTACTGCATCGAGAATTTTATCGACCGATACCATGACCCCAAGATCGACCACTTCGTAGCCGTTACAGGCAAGTACTACTCCAACAATATTTTTACCGATGTCATGCACATCACCTTTTACGGTGACCATTAAAATTCGGCCGTTTGACTGGCCAGCAACCTTTTCAAGCTCAATATATGGGTTTAGGTAAGCGACGGCTTTTTTCATTACTCGTGCCGATTTGACCACTTGCGGTAAGAACATTTTGCCAGCACCAAATAAGTCGCCGACCACGTTCATGCCGTCCATTAGCGGTCCTTCGATAACATCGAGCGGGCGCACAGCTTCTTGGCGAGCAGCTTCGGTGTCTTCATCAATAAATTCGGTAATGCCTTTAACCAATGCGTGCGATAGACGTTTGGATACCGGCCAACTGCGCCAGGCTAAATCTTCCTTTTTGGCCACTTGTGAGCCATCGCCTCTAAAGCTTTCAGCGATGTCGAGCAGTTGTTCGGTGTTATTTGAGTCGGCCACCGGACATGGTAAGTTTTGAACTACGTTTTCAACCCGTTTTTTCAGCTCTGGTTCAATATCATCGTATATGGCTAACTGACCAGCGTTAACAATACCCATGTCCATGCCGGCTTGAATGGCATGGTATAAAAACACCGCGTGAATAGCTTCGCGTACTGGGTTGTTACCGCGGAACGAGAATGACACGTTAGACACGCCGCCTGAGATCATTGCGTGTGGCAAGGTGGCTTTGATGTCTTTTATCGATTCGATAAAGTCGACTGCATAGTTGTCGTGTTCATCAATACCGGTGGCAATGGCGAAAATGTTAGGGTCAAAAATAATGTCTTCTGGTGGAAAGCCAACAACATCAACCAAAATGCGATAAGCACGGGTACAGATTTGGGTTTTACGCTCACGTGTATCGGCTTGGCCGTCTTCGTCAAAGGCCATTATAATGGCTGCCGCACCATAGCGTTTTACTAAGGTGGCTTGTTCAATAAATTTGGCTTCGCCTTCTTTCATCGAAATAGAGTTAACAATCGACTTGCCTTGAACGCATTTAAGCCCAGCTTCAATCACTTCCCACTTTGATGAGTCAATCATGATGGGCACGCGGGAGATGTCGGGCTCAGAGGCGATTAAGTTTAAAAACTTCGCCATTGACGCCACGCCATCAAGCATACCTTCGTCCATGTTGACGTCGATAATTTGCGCGCCATTTTCAACCTGCTCGCGCACGACATCTAAGGCTTCTTCAAACTTTTCTTCTTTAATTAAGCGTAAAAAC
Source organism: Shewanella sp. SR44-4 (assembly GCF_014163715.1). Taxonomy (NCBI): domain Bacteria; kingdom Pseudomonadati; phylum Pseudomonadota; class Gammaproteobacteria; order Alteromonadales; family Shewanellaceae; genus Shewanella; species Shewanella sp. SR44-4. The sequence continues at coordinate 3,071 of NZ_JACJDU010000070.1, forward strand.
TTAGCCGAACCGGTCACGTTAGCGCGCTCACCGACGTTAACAAATAACGAGTTTTTGTCGATGGTCAGTGGCTCTAAACCCGATAAACGACACGCCACAGGTATATCTGGTATCTGTCTTGGTTCGTGTCTGAGTACCGCTTCACGAATAGCACTAATGTGTGCGGGCGTACTACCACAACAACCGCCGACAATATTGAGCATGCCTTCTTGCGCCCATTGATTAATGACTTCGGCCATTTCTTCTGGGGTTTCATCGTAGCCACCAAATTCGTTGGGTAAGCCAGCATTTGGGTGGGCAGAGACATAACATTCGGCAATACGTGACAATTCTTCAACGTACGGACGCAGCTCTTTTGGTCCTAGGGCGCAGTTAAGGCCAATCGATAACGGCTTGATATGGCGTAAAGAATTATAAAAGGCTTCGGTGGTTTGGCCAGTCAATGTACGACCAGAGGCGTCGGTAATAGTGCCAGAGATCATAACGGGTAGGCGATCGCCAAGTTGATCGAATACTTTTTCAATCGCAAATAGGGCGGCTTTGGCGTTTAAAGTATCAAAAATGGTTTCAACCATAATGATATCGGCGCCACCTTCAATTAAGGCGCTGGTGGATTCAACATAAGCGTCGACTAATTGGTCGAAACTGACATTACGAAACGCTGGGTCGTTGACGTCTGGACTGATAGAGCAAGTACGGTTGGTTGGGCCTAATACACCAGCAACATAACGTGGTGAACCTGTTTGCGCGGCCACTTCGTCGGCCGCTTGGCGGGCGACTCGAGCGCCAGCAAGGTTAATTTCAGCGGCCAGCGACTGCATGTCGTAGTCGGCCATGGCAATGGTGGTGGCGTTAAAGGTGTTAGTTTCAATAATGTCGGCACCGTTTAGCAGGTACTGAGTATGAATATCTTTAATGATTTGCGGTTGGCTGAGTACTAATAAGTCGTTGTTGCCTTTAACATCGCAATGCCAATCTTTAAAACGCTCGCCACGATAATCTTCTTCTTCCAACTTATAGTCTTGGATCATGGTGCCCATGGCGCCATCTAAAATCACAATACGCTGCGCTAACAATGCATTAAGTTGTTTAAGTGTTTGACTGTAAGAAGTCGATTTCGCCATAACAGTTACCTTTTTATCACTATGTTGCTTGATACCTTGATTGAGATAAGCATACCCTTATTTTTACAATAGTAGGGCGATAACATCATTGCTGTGCACAAGTGTTGTAAATAACAGTTATACACAACGGTTGCTTTAACCGTTGCAGGCAATTGCCTTGGACAATTACTGCGTACAATGATTATCTTCTAAATGATTATCTTTTAAGATAGTATTTTAGACATATAAACGTATAGACGTCCATAGTACGCGAATTTTTATCACTAGAGCAAGGCTGAATTAAATGAAACAAGCCAAGATAATATTAATGCGCCATGGAGAATGCGAAGGTGGGGCAATATTTCGCGGCCAAACCGATGTAAAGCTCACCGACACTGGGATGGCCCAAATGCAGCAAGCGTTTGCCGAACTACAATTCCCCATTAGCCATGTGTTTAGTTCGCCATTGCAACGGTGCCAGCAATTCAGTCGCCCTTTAGCACAGCGATTAACGCTGCCATTAACCACGATACCGGCACTGCAAGAAATTGATTTTGGTGTCTGGGATGGGCAATCGTTTGATGCAATTTACCAGCAAAACCCCGCTAAATTTGATGCTTACTGGGATAACCCATGGTTGGCTGATAGCACGCCAGATAAAGCCGAGTCGCTGATTGATTTTGCTGCGCGAGTGGAGGCCGGGCTTATGAGTGTGGTTGATGAACTGTGGCGCTCACGTCATCAGCAGCACTCTTGTTTACTGTCAATCGACGAACAACAAGGGCAAAGCTTGCCGCAAACTACTCAAGCTGTCGATTGTCCCCATGCGTTAGTGGTTACTCACGGTGGGGTGATGCGCTGTTTAATGGGCTACGTGCTTAAGGTTGGCCAATCTAGCGGAATATTCGCTAACCTAGCGATCCCCTATGCTGCTATTATGGTGCTCGATGTATATTGGCCTGATGATGTTGATAAGGTTGACGCTTTTCAAGCGACAGCAATGAATAGCAATACCGCTAAAGTGAGCTTTACATTACATTGGCCGTAACACTTCATTGGCTGAGCGTTATAACCATAGAGTCATTATTTTTGCGCCATAATTTGCGTAGTCATTAGTGTCACAATTTGCATAGTTATTTGCAAAGTTATCAGCGCCGTTATTTGAATAGTTATTTACGTCATAATTGTCGTAATAATCTGCGTCGAAACCATAGTGCCTTTCAAGGTATTGGGAATTGGGATAAGCCCAAACTGTACCCGCAACTGTAGATGTACCCATCGAATATGGGGACATAAGTCAGATACCAGCTTTGAATCGCCTCAATATCCATGCCTAAGCGGGTGACTTAGGGGAGTTATTAAATAGATGTTTGTGTTAATTAATTGGACATGGCGGGCTAACTTTCATGTCTGAATCTGTATTAGATGTAAATCATCTTTTTTGGCAAGTCGATAATAAAACGATTCTGGCGGACATTCATTTCAGTTTGCCTAAAGGCCAGATGCTAGGACTAATTGGTCCCAATGGCGCAGGCAAGTCGAGCCTGTTACGCTGCTTATATCGCTATATTGTGCCGACCAGCGGCGATATTGAGATATTTTCTAAACCCATCAGTGAGTATTCCTCTAAGTTGTTAGCGCAGAATATTGCTGTGGTGCAACAAGATACCCCGCATTATTTTGACATGACCACCGAGCAATTAGTGTCGATGGGGCTTACTCCGCATAAAGGCTTGTTTGACTCTAACACAGCCCAAGACCGTGAACGTGTGGTGAGTGCCTTAACCAAAGTGGGATTACAGCAAAAAGCTCAGCAACAATATGAACTGTTATCTGGCGGTGAAAAACAACGTGCCCTAATTGCCCGAGCCATTGTGCAACAGCCGCATATTCTTATTTTAGATGAACCGACCAATCACTTAGATATTCGTTATCAAATTCAAATTCTTGAACTTGTTGCATCTTTAGGCATCAGTGTTATTGCTTCTATACACGATCTGAATTTAGCCAGTGCAATGTGCGATAAATTACTGCTACTCGACCAAGGACGATTAATTGCTAAAGGTACCCCAACAGAAGTGCTAACCGAGCGGCAAATTAGTGACGTGTTTGGTGTGTGCTGCGACATTAATCTTCACCCACAACACGGTAAGCCGCTGATTAGTTATTTTTATGGTTACCAACCCAGCCATAAAGGATGCCCCGATCATGATTGATGCATCGCAACGTCGCTACTATGTTTGTTTCAGCTTGTTGGTATTGGCTACCCTGCTTACCCCGGTATTTGCCGCCAGTTTTGGGGCGGCTAACATTCATCTTAATGACGTATTAATGATATTTAATACCTTATTGGGCGGCGACATGCCGAGTGCGATTGAAGGCAGTGAACATGCGGTTACGATAACCCAACGTATTGTGCTTGAATTACGCTTACCGAGAATTTTGTTGGCCTTTGTGGCTGGCGCAGGGTTGTCTATAGCAGGCAGTGTATTACAAACCGTGACCCGCAACCCGTTGGCCGACCCGTATTTGTTTGGCATTAGCTCCGGGGCGTCATTTGGTGCAGTGCTGGTGGTGTCGTTATTCAGTCAAACCGGTTTGTTTGCCGAAATGTTTTCTGGTGTATTGACTATAGCGCCAAGCTTTACCGCGCAACCTTGGTGGTCTTGGTCGACATTAAGCATACCGATAGGAGCATTCATCGGCGCCAGTTTATCGGTGTTGGTGGTGTTTATTTTGTCGGGACCTGGTCGAAGTAGCCAAGTTGAACGTATGTTGCTGTCTGGTGTAGCAACGTCGTTTCTGTTTGGGGCATTGACTAGCTTGCTGTTGTATTTTTCAACCCCTCAAGCTGCGGCGTCAGTACTGTTTTGGAGTTTAGGCAGTTTTGCTAAAGCCAGTTGGTCTAATCTACTCTTACCCAGTGTGACGGTAGGGGTTAGTTTATTGATTATGTTGGCATTTAGACGGCAAATTATGGCGCTGCAAGCGGGTGATGAAACGGCTCATACGTTAGGAATAAATGTCGCTAAATTGCGCTTAAGTATGCTGTTACTGTGTTCGCTTATTACGGCAATGTTGGTGGCAACTTGTGGTGGCATTGGATTTGTTGGTTTGATGATCCCGCATACGGTTAGGCTATTATTTTCCGGACGTCAGCCGATGATCTTAACCGCGATGTTAGGTGGCTTATTTATGGTGTGGATTGACGTGATAGCACGATGCATTTTATTTAACCAAGAATTGCCAGTCGGCATTATTACTGCTGCATTGGGCAGCGTGTTTTTCTTGTTTATTTTGCGTCAACGCCGTTAAACGCTGGGCTCTTTTTATAAGCACAGAGATAATTATAAGCACATAGCTAAGAATTAGATAAGCACATAGATAAGCTCTTTGATAAGCACTGGATGAGTGCTGCAATACATCATATTGAATTTTATCTGCCCGAATTGTTGGAGTCGCCATGTTTGTTATAGAAGCCGTTAAGTCAGATGTTGATGCCAATATTCAACATAAGATTAATCAAAAAACCAAACCATTAGGGGCGTTAGGGCAGCTAGAAACCTTGGTGCTACAGATTGCTCGGGTGCAGTACAGCGGCGATAAACAGTCGTTAAGCACACCGCTGCAAATCACTAAACCAACGATGTTAGTGTTTGCTGCCGACCATGGTATTGCCGCTTACGGCGTGTCGATTGCGCCAAGCGAAGTGACCACTCAAATGGTGCATAATTTTGTCCAAGGCGGCGCGGCAATTAATGTGTTTTGTCGCCAAGTCGGATTTGAGCTTGAAATTATCGATTGCGGAATATTACAACCGCTTACAGGCCAAGCCAATGTTATCGACCAACGCTTAGGCGCAGGCACTAAGGCTATGCATTTAGCTGCGGCTATGCCACTTGAAAAAGTCGCCCAAGGGTTTGAATTTGCTCGACAGTTGGTTGCTCGCCATGTTGATGCCGGTTGTAATTTAATTGCTTTAGGTGAAATGGGTATCGGCAATACTTCTGCTGCGACTGCGGTAATGTCAGCTATGCTCAATATTGATGTTGAGCAATGTGTTGGTAGAGGCACGGGAATTGATGATGCAACCTTAGTTATTAAAACAAAACTCATTAACCAAGCACTTGATTTACATCAACATGAGTTAGTTTCTCCTGAAGCTATTTTGGCTCATGTTGGCGGTTTTGAAATAGTACAAATGACCGGGGCGATACTGGCGGCTGCGGAACAAAAAATATTAGTGCTGATTGATGGTTTTATCGCTACTGCTGCAGCATTAGTTGCGGTAAAATTATCTCCACAATCAAGAGACTATTTAGTTTTTGCTCATGAGTCGCAAGAGCAAGGACATAAGCTTCTGTTACAACAGCTACAAGCAACACCATTGTTGTCGCTGGGATTAAGACTTGGAGAAGGCACTGGCGCTGCGTTAGCGTTACCGTTAATTCAAGCTGCGGTGAATTTTTACAATCAAATGGCCAGTTTCGATGATGCTGGCGTTAATAATGTGGTTTAAGGGAACAACATGTCTGGCGAGATAAAATGGTTGCGGCAGTTAAATTTATTTTTTGTGGCGATGAGTTTTTTTACTCGGATCCCCGTTCCATCGTGGGTGGTGATTGATAGCGATAAGCTCAATAAAGCTAGCCGTTATTTTGGTTTAGTGGGTTTACTCATTGGCTTAATTTGTGCGTTAGTATTTTGGCTTGCACAGCTGATTTTACCGGCAAGCATTGCCATTTTATTAGCCATGGTGGCGGGTGTATTAGTGACCGGCGCCTTCCATGAAGACGGCTTAGCCGATACCGCAGATGGTTTTGGTGGTGGTTGGACGGTAGAAGACAAGCTGCGCATCATGAAAGATTCGCGTTTGGGCAGTTATGGTGCCTTGTCGCTGGGATTAGTGTTATTGCTAAAATGGCAATTGCTAGTCGAGCTGGCTTTATATAGCCCAATGGCTGCGGTCAGTGCGCTTGTAGCAGGCCATACACTCAGCCGCGTTGTGGCATCAAGCTTGATTTTTAGTGAGCAATACGTCCGTGATGACGACACCAGCAAATCAAAGCCGATTGCCCAAGACCAGCAATTAAATGATTTATTTATTTTAATCGCCAGCGGTATTTTTGTGTTGTTATGGCTTAACGGTGTGGCGGCGTTTGTGCTATTTATTACCTTGTGGCTAGTACGCATTTTGTTAGGCGGCTTTTTCCGTAAACAAATTGGTGGCTACACCGGTGACACACTAGGCGCTGCGCAGCAAATCAGCGAAGTGTGTTGTTACTTAGTTATTTTAGCGGTTGGATTAAGCTAATGATTCATTTGGTGTTAGGCGGTGCGCGTAGCGGTAAAAGTCGATATGCAGAGCAATGTGTGGCGGAATACGCTGCTATTGGTTATTCCTGTGTTTACTTAGCCACAGCCACAGCGTTAGACCATGAAATGTCTGCGCGCATTAATCAACACCAACAAGACCGTATGTCCAGCGTCCATAGCTGGACATTGCACGAACAAGCTTATGACGTTGGCCAAACATTGGTGGCGATAGATAAACCACAACAAGTCATATTGCTCGATTGCCTGACGTTATTATTAACCAATCACTTATTGTTAAATGACGGCGCCTCGTGGGCCACGCAAAAGTCATTACTCATCGACAGTTTGTCTGCTTTGCAAAGCGATGTGGTGTTAGTCAGTAATGAAGTGGGCTCGGGCATAGTTCCCATGGGTGAGTTAAATCGTCGTTTTGTTGATGAAGCGGGCTGGCTCAACCAAGAAATAGCCGCAATATCTGATCAAGTCACTTTGGTGGTCGCAGGCCTACCGTTGGCCTTAAAAGCATAATGTCATTGGTTGACGATCAATCTCCAAAAGCTCCAACATTACGTGGCGCATTAATGGTGCAAGGTACCACCTCTGATGCAGGTAAAAGTACGCTTGTAGCAGGTTTATGTCGTTTATTTTCCCGTCAAAACATTAATGTCGCGCCTTTTAAACCACAAAATATGGCGCTAAACAGTGCCGTGACTATTGATGGTGGTGAAATTGGCCGAGCCCAAGCATTGCAAGCTATTGCTTGTGGTTTAGCGCCCCATACAGATTTTAACCCCGTATTGTTAAAGCCAAGTTCAGACACTGGCGCCCAAGTGATTATTCACGGTAAAGCGTTAACTACATTAGAAGCTAAGGCCTTTTTCGGACCCGAGAGTTATGGTTATAAAACCTTAGCCTTAGCGGCAGTGATGCAATCTTACAGGCGCTTGCAGCAACAATATTCGTTAGTGGTGATTGAAGGGGCGGGCAGTCCGGCAGAAATCAATTTACGTGAAGGTGATATTGCCAATATGGGCTTTGCCGAAGAGGCAGATTGCCCAGTGATCATTATTGCTGATATTGATAAAGGCGGTGTGTTCGCCCATTTAGTTGGTACGTTGGCATTATTAAGCCCGTCTGAGCAAGCGCGAGTAAAAGGCTTTGTGATAAATCGTTTTCGCGGTGACATCAGCTTGTTGCAGCCAGGAATTGATTGGCTTGAAGCCTATACCAACAAACCAGTATTAGGCGTATTACCATATTTGCACGATCTACATCTAGACGCTGAAGATGCGTTAATTGATACCCCTCAAAGCTCATTACCGACAGCATTATCTGCCAGCCAGCGTATGTCTGTATTGGTGTTAGTGTACCCAAGGATCAGTAATCATACCGACTTTGATCCGCTGCGTTTACACCCGCATATTGATTTTCATTATGTGAGTATGCAGAGCATGGCTCAATCATCCCATTGGCCCGCTGCAGATTTAGTCATATTACCCGGCAGTAAGAATGTTCGTGCAGATTTAGCTTTTGTGCGCGAGCAAGGTTGGGACATCGCCTTAACAAAACATTTACGTTATGGCGGTAAAGTCATCGGGATTTGTGGCGGTTACCAAATGCTCGGTGAGCTTATTGATGATCCTTTCGGTATTGAAGATAATGCTGGTTGCAGTGACGGATTGGGCTTATTACCGATTACTACCGTATTAACTGCCAGCAAAACCTTAACTCAAGTAAGGGGTCACTTACGCTTACAAGACCAGCAGGCAGAGTTTAGTGGTTACGAGATCCATTGTGGTGAGTCTTCACTCACTCAAAGCGACGTTATCCAGCCGCTATTGATTGAACAATACGCCCAGCAGCCAATGGCGATGACCAAGCTTGATGGCATGGTGAGTAATGACCAGCAAATTTTAGCGACCTATGTGCATGGATTATTTGACCATCCCGCTGCATGCCAACTTATTTTGCAATGGGCTGGCTTAGACAGTCGCCATAATATCGATATTAACCAAATTCGCGAGCAGCAACTAAATCGTCTTGCCGACGTATTAGAAGCGCATTTGGACATGAATACATTGAAAGGAATAATCTCATGACAACTGATAACCACGAAAATGAACAAGCTAACACTATTGATGCAAGCAAAGCTGAACGTCATAAAGCCCGCCAGCAGAAAGTCAAAGTGGGCGTTGATGCCAAAATTGCCGCAGCGCAAGACGAAAAAGGTATTTTACTGGTACTAACCGGTAACGGAAAAGGCAAATCGACATCTGGTTTTGGTTCGATTACCCGCGCTGTGGGCCATGGTCATAAAGCCGCAGTGGTGCAATTTATTAAAGGCACTTGGGCTTGTGGTGAACGTAATTTACTCGAAGGTGCTGGAGTGCCATTCCATGTAATGGGTACCGGCTTTACCTGGGAAACTCAAGACAAAGAAAAAGACACCCAAGCCGCAATGGAAGCCTGGCTTGAAGCAGAAAAACTGCTTAAAGACGAATCGATTAATATGGTGCTGCTTGATGAGCTGACTTACATGGTCAGTTACCACTATATCGAACTTGAGCGAGTATTAGCGGCATTAAGAAATCGCCCACCAATGCAGCACGTAATTATTACAGGCCGTGCTTGTCATCGTGACATCATTGAATTAGCCGATACGGTCAGCGAAGTACAACCGATTAAACATGCGTTTAACGAAGGTATTAAAGCGCAGTTAGGGTTTGATTATTAACATTTTTTTCTTGAACTTATGGCCAGCGGCCACTAATGTCGTGGCGCTTCGCCCACACCAGATCTTTCAAACTTCGTTTGAATTAAGCTCGCAAGGTTCCACCCTGCACGGGCCAAAAGGGGATCAACAGCAATCCCCTCTTGGATCACCCCTGCCGTTCCGGCAACATTTTCAAAGAGCGAAAAGGTCGCGACGGAAATTGATTTAGCTTTAAATCGCGTATTTAATCGTCTTCGACCTTATTCAAAAATGCTAACGCCTCCGATGGGGCGTCCCTTTCCCTCGAAAGCTAGATGGCCATCCTTGGCCAGCTCACGTCATTTTCTTCAACGTCCTCAAGTTCAGAGTTGAATCAAACCCATTACAAGCAAGGCAAGTAACTTATTTATGACCCATTATGTGGCAAAACTCATAAATGGGTAATATAAAAGCTAAAGTATCGAAAAACCTCTCTTAAAAGGCGCAATCAGCACAGGTGATTAGCTACAAGGCTGTACAAAAAACAACTACCTAAAAAATCAAATTCCTATAGCATCTTGCATTTAGTAAAAAGTTACCGATTAATATGGATATGGCATAGGCTAAGTCCAACAAGCGATTTATTCCTTGCAAAACCACACAACGCATAAAAACTATAACGTTATATTTACCAGGAAGGTTCCATGAAAGCATCTGTTCTGCTAACGATATTTCTAATGCTGCCGGCAGTCGCGCAGGCGGAAACTTGCAATCTAAAAAATTCAGAAGTTTACATTAACCTTATATCTGATTTGAAAAACTCCATTAACCCTATAAATAGGTTTAATGTTAAATACATTTACACCCAAATACGTGCAGTTGATATTCCAGAAAATGAAATACCTGACAAAATCGCTAATTATACAGCGTTGCTTTACTACCTCCATGAAAACATTACAATCCATGGAGTTTATGCACCATCAAATAGCGCGTGCAGCAGATATATTTACAAAATATCCGGGGCACCTGATGAATACAAAAAACTTAGCTATGTAGCTGTTGGACTCGTGGATAATAAAATTACAAACATTTCATTTGAGGACGATGATACACCAATTGATGGTAAAGCTTTTGCTACACTTTCATATAGCGAGGTCAAGTAAATATAACTCATATGAGCCTCCTACCAGTCAATAGACGAGCCATTTTATAAAAGCTGTACTTGACTGTTTTTATAGTAAAATTTAAATTAATTATCAAATTCATCTATTTCGTATGTCGATTATATTTCAATCAACTAAATCATTAATCAAAGTATATACATAAAGGAGTTGTTGTTGACTCGTACTGATATGATTCAAAAACTGCAACAATTCGCCCCAATAATTACGTTGGTGACAGTAACTGATGACATGGGCTTTGAGTTTTCAGCGGTTGTACCTGACGGGGTGATCTATTCTGAACCAGGTATGTTATTGGAATATTCAAGTGGTCAGTGGCCGCCTAGTGAATGGGAAGATGATACTGATCAAGAGTTAACGTTGTTACGACAAGAGTTTTTGCTAGATGAAACTTGGCAAGTTATACCTTGGGCAGATTTGGAAGATAAAGAAATTGCCCAGTGGCTTGAAGATGTTCAGAACATCTAATGCGGAAGTTAGGAATAACTGAGATAAATCACTGCAGAGATGTCATGACTAACAATCTATTTTTTTACAGCTTGAGTTAAAGCCTTTATGTCAGTTGTTTGTATGATTGATTGAGCACTTAAATCTTCACCAAACCAGCGAGCAGTTATACTTTCAAGTTGGCCACTTTGAGTTAGGGTGTTTAATGCTTGGCGCATACTTTTGGCTAATGCTTCATCTGTATCTTTATGGGTGGCAATACCAATGGGCATGTTTACCACAGGCAATACAGCGGTAAAATCGCTTAGTTTAAAGCCCATTTTTTTAACGTCTTCGCGAAAACCCACTTCGTTATTGTAAATCAAATCTACGCGGTCAAAATTAAGCATTCTTAACGCCGCTAGTTGGCTTCTTACTAGGTATACATTGGGATGTATTCCATCGAGTTTAAGCCGATCTAGTGAGGCATCGTTTCGCGATAATGCCATAGAGTAACGATTAATATCATCTATGGTTTTAAGCTGAATGTCGGGACGATTACTTTTTCGATAGATCATATCTTGCACAGTATAAAAGTCGCCTATCCATTTGAAATAGGCTAAGCGTTTGTTGGTATTGGCAATTGAAAAAATGAATGTATTCGGGTACTTCTGCGCATTATAATAAGCGCGGCTCCAAGGCATGATTTTAATATTGATATCAAAATCAAGATATTGCTGGGTAGCATGTAAAATATCGATCGAAAAGCCTACCAATTCTCCTTGAGAATTTAGCGACTGAAATGGAGGATAACTTTCTGTGTAAAAAGTGACTGCAGGTCTAGCATTTGAAACTGGCGAACTGAAAAATGTAATGATGAAAATCACCACAGATAAGTAGCGGAACATAAATAACAACACCTTAATTTAAGGCTTCCATGCACTTCATATCCGTTTTTATAACAAGTCTAACATAGTGTTATTATTTTGTGATCATTAACCCGTTGTGTTGTCAGATAATTAATCATCTGTGATGATAAACAGGCCATCGTACCAGGGCCACCGCATGAGTGCTTAACTTTTAACCTAAGCACCAAAACCAGCCTTTAATACCGCCTCAAGCATCGATGTATTCATCATGCATCGCTTTTGTTTTCCAACGATGCTTATCTTCGTC
>NZ_JACJDU010000071.1:0-14413 GCF_014163715.1 Shewanella sp. SR44-4
CGGCTTGTTTAAGGATTGCTAGGATTTGGCTGTCGCTAAATTTTGATGTTTTCATGCAGAATCTCCCTGCGTATATATTACGAGAAAATTCTACTTTTGAAATCTACTATTTTTAGGGGGGATTAGCCCAAACTTGTAACGTTTTATTTGATTATGTAACCAAATCAAGCTACCTTGATATCGTTACGTAATCAAGAGGTTCTAAGTATGGCAGATAAAAGTGATGCTCATAAAGGGGCGCATGGTGGTGTACGTAAAGGTGCTGGCCGCAAGACTAGATATGAAAAAACGATAGTGATGAGAGTTCCTGAACAATATAAAAATGCGATCAAAGCATTAATTCAACACATAGATGAATGCGAAAAAGTTGATCATCACTACTCACCTGTAGTTTCTAAACCTATATTTACAAGGTCGTTGCAGGGCAAGCCGCAACAAGTTACTTTTACGGTGAGTTCAGTAAAAGCAACTTGATATCGTTACAGAATCAAATGTATTTATCAAAAAAATTGTTTAGGACAATCTATGTATCAGAAAGCTTTCTATATACTTGGTGGCAAAGACTTTGATTTTAAGGATGATTCATTACTTAACATTATTCAGTTTCTCAAAATAGGTTTACCTGAAGCAATGCTGGATGAAGCAGCAAGATTAATGGGATTGAATAAAAAGCATGTAATCTTGCTGATAGGAAAAGCTTCAGGTAGCACAAGTTTAAAATTTGTTTGTCGACTATCCCCGAATCAGAGCGAACGTATGTTAATGATTATTGAAGTTTTAGCTCAAGCCGAGCAATATCACGGTAATAATGCAGCCGCTTTGAAATGGTTAAACACTCCAAACCTCCAATTATACAATGAAACCCCGCTGAATTATCTTGATACAGTAATGGGTATTAAACTTGTTTCAGAAGAACTAAATAAACTCTCTCATGGAATGACAACATGAAAAAAATTAGTTAGGATGCAAACAATCTCTATTGGAACTTTAGATAAATTCATCAAGAAATTAGTTATGGACAGTTAGTTTTCATTAAAGACTATTACAAGTCATCAATCCCAATTTCGATTTCTTCTTGATCACGTCGCCGATGAACTATTTCAGCTATTTCACAATCTTCATCTATAGCAAATAGCAAAGATTCATCATCATTTAAAGAACCGTCTATTTTAATATCCTTTAAAATACCTTTTGCTGAGCCATGTTTTTTCACAAAGGAACTCCTCTTACAAAATTTGTATTATAGGTATAAATGGGCCATTTACTAAACCGTTTTTGGACAGAAGCTTGTTAGTGCCCAAGCTCTAACACTCACTATTCGCATTATGATAAGTATGGTGAATTTAGGTTAACGCCATAGTCTCTTGTTATAAAGCTCGTACGGGAAAGCCTTCTAAAATCTCATCTAGATCTTCGATAATAGATTGGAGATAGGTTTGATCAAATCCTGTAGAGAACTTAAGTTCATTTCCAACACCAACACTGTCCATGCAATTACCCTCTAATTCAATTCCACCTCTTCCATTCCCGATTAGCTTGATTTCAAGCTGCCCCTCAAGACTGTCGAATGTAGCTGTACCTTTTAGGCAAACATAGAGCTTTTGTATTTCTTTAGAGAACTTAACGAAATCATAGGTTTGAAAACTGGCAGAAAATTTACCACTGAAGCTTCCAAATGAAACACTAACAGAGCAAATAAGCCAGTTATCATCAAAAGACTCACTGCTTGGAGAATGTTGGTACTGTTCTACAGTGATCTCAACTTGCTCATTTGGAGAACAACCGATGGATAAACTCATACGTTCCTTGTGCTTTATAACGTTTTAGTATTTATACGTTGCGCTATTTGCAAGGCATAAATCGCTTGTTGGACTTGGCCTATGCCACATCCATATTAATCGGTATGTTTTATGCTATAGGAATTTGCTTTTTTACGGTACTTGTTTTTTGTACAGCTTTGTATCTAATCACCTTTTCTGATTACATCTTTTAAGAAAGGTTTTCGATATTTTAGCTTTTATATTGCCCGTTTATGAGTTTTCCCAGATATACCTTACTGACACGTAATGGGGCGTCTATAGTACGAGTAGCTAATCGACTGTTGTTTCAATCTAGGGCTAGAAAAAATAAAATCGCTTGCGCTTAACGAAGCAAGTAAGATCCATTTCATCAAACTTTGTTGGGTTCTGGCTATAATTTCAAATTGAACTTCAATATCAGTCTTCTTCTGGATATGCTTAACTCGATTAAATATCCTGTCTTGGGAAGAAACATCGCATACTTTCAAAGATAGTAAGTGTAGTGGTCAAGCTTAATTGGCCCTAAGTTTGCTATCAATAGCCAGATTGAATAGTGCTAACTGCATCAAGTTCTCCTCAATCTCTAGTCTCGTGCGAATACGCCAAATTTCTTCAAGCCTGAAAGGCTTTTTGACACCACTTCGTTGTCCACGGTTTAGTATGACCATGATGACCTCCTTTTTGGTTGACTGGTCATAATGGTCATAGTTAGTAGGATTGGGATACAAATAAATTACACGTCTAGGCTCATTTCTGAACAAAAAAGCTAAGTCTCGGTGGCATTTAGTACCACCGACCTTCGACTGTTCTTGTTTGATTTCAAATTCATATCATATAGAACACCACATCAATCAGTGATTCTTTACCCGGCGCAGCAGGAGAGTGCTTTAACATCCTTGTTAAAGGTCTGCGCGCAGAGTTTTAGTCCTTCCACCATGGTCAGGTAGGGGAAGAGTTGATCCGCTAGCTCAGTGACTGTCATGCGATTGCGAATGGCCAATGCTGCACTCTGAATTATTTCACCGCCTTCATGCGCCAATATTTGCGCTCCGATAATTCGACCGGTTTTCTTTTCTGCCACTAATTTAATGAAGCCGTCGGTCTCGAAGTTGGCCAGGGCTCGTGGCACATTTTCCATGCCCAAGACTCGACTGTCCGTCTCAATATCTTGCGCCTTGGCCTGTACTTCGGTTAAACCCACAGTGGCGACTTGCGGATCGGTAAAAATCACCGCGGGCATAGTGGTGAGATCCAGTTTGGCGTCGCCACCTATCATATTCACAGCAGCACGACTGCCAGCTGCGGCAGCAACATAGACAAATTGCGGCATATTGGAACAGTCTCCGGCGGCATAAATGCCGGAAATATTGGTCTCCATTCGTTCATTGACGATAACCTCACCGCCCTGGTTGGTTTTAACACCGATTGCGGCAAGATTAAGTTGGCTGGTATTGGCATTACGCCCGGTACTGATCAACAGTTGATCACCAATTAACGTTCCCGCATTGGTTTCCAGCGTAAATTGTTCTCCTTGATATGAAACGCTTGCCGCCTGAGTGTGATTCAACACGTTAATGCCTTCTTTTTCAAAACATTCGCTAAGTTTCTCACCTAGCAAGGGGTCTTCTGCATACAGTAATGAATGCCGCGCCAATACCGTCACCTCGCTACCTAAGCGGCGATAAGCTTGTGCTATCTCCAACGCGACCACAGAGGAGCCAATCACGATCAGATGTTGTGGCAGCGCTTTGGCAAATAATGCTTCTGTGGATGTCCAGTAAGGGGTGCCGGCAAGACCATCAATCGGCGGGATCGTCGGCGTCGAACCGGTGGCAATTAATATTTTATCGGCATGCAGCACTAGCTCTGAACCATCGACTTTACGGATGATTAAGGTATTGGCATCGTTAAATCGTGCAAACCCTTTAATTAAACTCAGTGCGGGATTATTGTCTAGAATATTCTGGTATTTGGCTGCCCGCAATTCTTCCACCCGCGCGGTCTGCTGCTCGGATAAGCGCGCTCGACTCAGTTCTGGGGCATGATTTTCCAGTCCTGCAAACGGGTTGCTTCGCTGTTGCTGAGCCAATTGCGCCGCTCGAATTAAAATTTTGGACGGCACACAGCCAACATTGACACAACAGCCGCCGATCACCTCGCTTGCTTCAATAATGGTAACCTGTGCGCCACGCTCCGCTGCCTTGATGGCGCAGGCAAAAGCGCCAGAACCGCTGCCTATGATGGCGACCCGTTGCTGAGGGCTAATGTCTTCTTGCTGGTCAGTGTCGCCACACCTTGTCGTGTCTTTAAGCTCTGTTGCAACGTAGCCTAAGGCATTAATCGCTAGGATCAGTTCTGCTACATTGACACCATCTCTTGTGGTGATCACAGCTAGGGCTTTTGCATAAGACACCTCAGTTTTAATGACGCCTTCAACGGCATCGAGCGCCTCTTTAATGTGTTCGACGGAGCTTGGGCAGCTCATCCCTTGTATGGATAAGCGTATGGATAATAAAATCATTTTCTTTCCTCAACTAAGGTAAATAATCATTGGCTTAAACGGCACAACTTTCATCGTCGCAGCGCTTATTAGCGGGTGAAAAAATGTCCCATACAGAAACGGCCACCATCAGCGCGAGCGCCGAATAGGTCACATAAGCACTCCAGCCATATTGAAACAAGGGGTAGAGTGATAACAAGAGTAGCGCTGGGCCGAACATACCCAGAGCACTGCGATGCCACTGCCTATGGCTGAACCAGCCCAGTCCGTTAAGCACTAAGGCAATCCAAGCGAATAGGGGCAATAAGGTGTTGACGAACAGGCCTTCCCATTGGCTGAGAAAGCCTAATCCAATCGCTGCGCCCAAACTGGCAATCGCCGGGAAACACATGGCGCAGCCCATAGCAGAGATAACAGCACCCAAGGAGCCCGCTTTATCACCGATGCGTGTCAGCATATTGAATAAATTGGTCATAGCCTTCTTCCTATTGTTTGATAGTTGACGGGTAACCTGCGTTGGTGGTCGCATCGATTAACGCTTTGACCGTGGTTTTCTCATCATCAAAGGTCACAATTGCCACCTTGGTCTCAAAGGTGACATCGGCCTCGCTGACGCCTGCAACATTTTGCAGCGATTTTTTCACCGTAAAAGGACAGGTAACGCAGTTCATGGTCGGCACGTCTAAGGTCACAGTTTGTGGTTTGGCAGCAGCAGTCAAACTGGTGAGTGCCATAAGGGTTAATAACGTGACTTTTTTCATTGTATTCTCCAAGTGTTAGTTAAAAGTGTAAGTGCTATGAATCGCTGTGTTCTGTCATTAATCTTCAATTGGTTAACGCCAAATCCTTGGTGCTGCACTTAGGCAAACCAGACAATCCAGTAATTGCTGGTCACTAGCACTAGCGCTGCGAGTGCCGTTAACCAAAAAATGACCTGTCGACGCTTGCGCACTTGCGGCACGGCGCAGGCGGTTCCTGGATCACATGCTTCCATTGGGCGATAAACGTTTCGACCGGCGACAGCAAACAGAGCCAATACCACAACAATGAAAATAGGACGATAGGGTTCTAATAAGGTCAGGTTACCAATCCAGGAGCCACTGACTCCCAGCAACAGCAATATGAAAGGTCCAGCGCAACACAGGCCAGCGCCGACGGCGGCAACAATGCCACCAATAATGGGCAGATTAGGATCTTTTGGGGACACGTCTTACTCCTCAGTTTTCAATGTATGGAGTAAGTGTAAGTGCCGTACCTATGTACGGAGTCAAGCATATTTATCTGTGGGTAGAGTCGATCAGGGTTGCAAGGAATCGATAATGGGGCAATGGCTGTCATCTTCATTGTTATGGCACTGTAGCAACAGTGTATTAAGCGCGGTTTCCAAGCGTCGTAAATCAACCATTTTTTCTCTGACGGCGCCAAGTTTATGCTCGGCAAGCTCTTGGACTTGACTGCATGGGCGATCCTCTAGGCTCAATAGATTAGCAATTTCCTCCAGCGTAAATCCCAACTCCTTGGCTCGTTTGATAAAGCGAATACGGTTCACCGTTTCATTTGGGTAATGACGGTAACCCAGGTCTGGCTTCAGTGGTTGCTCGATCATTCCTCGTCGTTCATAAAAACGCACCGTCTCAATATTGATACCAAGCTCATTGGCCAGCTTACTGATGGTTCTTTTCTTTTCAAGTGAGACAGAAGTCATACCTCTTCCTTTGATTACTATTATGAATGGGATCATAACATTTCTTATTAGGTGGCCAAATCTACTATGCCACTACACAAGAAGTATAAACGATGCTGAACTCCATAATTCTGACTTGAATTTAGTGGCAAGAATCCAGTAATTTATGAGGCTCACCGCCATTGCGGGGCTTATTCGTATTAGAATTACTTATGGATTAAAGTAGTACCCGAAACACGCTTTGGGGCATAAATAATTTACGTGTCTAGGCTCATTTCTGTACATGTATATGATTCAGTGAATATTTTTTATGGTTCATAAGAGAACTAGCTTCACACGCGGAGCTTTTTTCTCGGTCAACATCACCTTTAATGGCATCAATAGCTTTCAGTATGAAAAAATAACAAAAATCTTATTCTCAATAGCACTCTACTTCTTTAAAAAAGAGTCCTGAAATATTATTTTTTTTAACTATTGAATATAAGCTATTTTCGGCATCAGTAGTGTAATAAAAAAGACCCGTTTCGCGTACTCTAAATAGATTGGGGTTAGTTATACCACTCTTGTTAAATACCATGCGCTTAAACTTGCGAATCCTATCAGGTCGACCGTTACGCATATTTCTTTCACTAAGTTCTTCATTCAAGGCGTTATCAAACCCTAATACATTAAATGCAAACCATTTAGCGCCGTCATTATTACATTCTAGAAGCTCAATGTTCTCTCCAAAATCATTAAGGAATAACTGCGAATACATTGGAGAAACAACAAAGGTAGAGGCACCTAAGCCAGCTATGTCTGGTACTTTAAGTTTCAGCTTGTTCGAAGGTTCAACTTGCCAAACAACATTGAGTACCCCCCAAAATTCTTTCATTGGAGTATTACCGTTAAATGAAAGCAACCTATTTTCAGTCAATTGCAAAACATGCTCAAATGCCGATTCACTCAGAAGCATAAATTCATCAGGGTCAAGATATACGCTAAATACCTTATTAAACTTTGAAGTCATTAGTTATTATTACCCTGCTGCAGTTAAAGATGAATTAATCGGAAATACACCAATCTTGAGGTCTTCTGCTACATCACGTAACGTTTCAATAATCCCACGATGGCCTAAACCTTCGGCTATAGTATCTTCAAGTAGGTATTCAACATTCAGATAGTATTTACCGGAGTGTATCTTTGAGTGAGGATAAGCATCAGGCATTGAGTCCATTGGGACATGCTTTTGAAATCTAGGAAGGTAAACACCATTGGCTTCGTGATCTATATCTATACCAAAAGCTGCTAATCTTAATCTAGACCTAGCGGCACGCATATCACTCCAGGATACAATATGATGAGCTGCAGTATTATCAGGCTTCTTTCCACGATTAGCTGCATACATATTCTCGGCTAATTTAGTAGAGTGCATCTTCATGTGTTCCCAACGCACTCTTCGGGATAAAAGCAAGTCTGCTTGTGGAATTATGCCTTCTTTATACTTTACCGAGTCAATAATTTCACCTCGATAATAAATACTAAGAGATTCAGCATGAGCTTTTGCGAGGGTACGGTCACCTGTTATTCGAGTTAAATCATCCTCAATATCAGTGACCGATACTTCATATATTTTTTGTTGATTATTCATTTATCTAAGTTCCTTTTAGATTTTAGAAAGTTATTATCACAAATGGTAAGATTATATTCAAGTTTCATATGGATATGGATAAGTTATTACAACATTTATAAGTAAGGCAATAGGTGTTATTTACTTATATTTTGTTCACTAACTTATTTTTGGACATGTGTGAGTCCGTCTATGATCTAATTTAGATTTTCACGGATTAGCATAGATATCGAAAACTAGGTTGATGCAGTGCTCCGGCTGGCTCGGAACAATTTATCTACTCAAGTTTGGCTACTACACGTTTTTTGCGAGGTTTAATTGATGCGCTAGATTGCCTTGCTAAATCTTCAAGTGTTAATCCTTGTGCTAACAATAAATCTTGAATTTCTTTAATCTTAGATGCTTTAGCTGCATTTTCAGCCTGCTCAGTATCCTTTAGTTTTTTGAGTGCGTTATAAACTGTATTAACTCGGTTTACTAGTTTGGTAACATCTTCATAATGAAGCTCCGAAAACAGACCTTTAATACTGTTTCTGTTGCTTAGAATTTCTAGTGCGATAGCACGTTTTTCAGTGATAGTGTTAGCTTGGCTCATTTGTATCTCCTACAATTTAAATAAATTCGTATCACAATATATTACCTCAATGAAAAAGTTCTAGAAGTTAAAGACATGGGTTTATCAATGAAAAGTGTCATGACAAAGGGATGCAGGCTCGTTGATTTTTACTACATTTGGCTCAGCAATATAGTAGCTTTTAAGATACTTTGTGTCGAATTTCGTATCTTTATCAGTCAACTGCTTAAGCAGTTTATAAAGGCTTAAATTCGATGATTCGTTCGAAGGATCAAATAGCCAAGAATGAACATCAACGATTAAAGATGAATACAAAGTATCTTGCAACGTAAGAATACTTCTCCGAATAGGAGAAGATAGGGAACTTGGGAGTTGCTCAGATTTATTGATACAGACAGGAGTTCTTTGCGTTCCAAAAGATTTAAGTAGCCAATGGTCGCTGAATAAATTTTCTTCTGAAACCTAGGTAATTGCTGTTTTCTCATTGATTATCTCTAAACACATATCAGAAGCACTACTTAAAGCTAATAACAGGATTGAAAAATGATTTTTTATACGGTTTACACCTGCACTCTGTTTGAAAGGCTAAATATGTTTCCGTTGTTATTGGCAACTTTTCATTCATCTTTCCTGAACAAAAAAAACAATGCTTGTGTCCACAGTCCTGCGCACTTATCAATGTGGCTTCTTTTACCAAACCCGTATTATACATTTTAAGGTAAGCGTCATCCCATGCTTTATCACAAGTAGCTTTATAATATATTTTACTAATTTGAGAAAAGATGGATTTAGCTTCATCCATACCGACACTAAACTCTGTGCATATTTTTTCTAGATCTAGCTTTTCTTCATGCTTCAAGTGACGCAGGATCAGGTATTCATGTTCAAGTAAACTGAATGAAGACTCCTTAAGCTCACGCATAAAGTATTCATCAAGAGATCTAAACTTGATTAGCTCTTTCTTTTTTATGAAAAACCTTTTTAACTTTGAAAACATTGTCTTAGTCCATATATATAAATATAAGTAGTTATAGGTTTTTAAATTTGTCGAAGTTATTTAAGCAAGTATCATAATAGAATTCAGTGAACCCACTTGTAGAACCTAATTTAGCAGTTCTATATGCATGAGCCATTACTATTTTAATAAAGTTAACCGCCTTTCTCTCCTTTTCAGATGATGCTTCAAATCTACTCAATTTGGTTTCCATCTCTTCTTTCGGAATATTATCAACGGTAGCGGCAGCTAGCATGCTGCTCGCAATTAATGCAACCTCCTCACATTTATTTATTTTAATTTGAGCTTCTTCATAGGTTAGACGTTCTACTGATACAACTGAAAATGAGCATATTGCTAGTGATATTGCTAGTAACCTATTCATAAGCTTATCCCTTGATGATGTCAATTAAGAGTAATGAGTTGCTATCCAAACCTCTGAACATTTAACCATTAACGCTTAAACTTATTAATGATTTTGCAGTCTCTAATATTTTTAAGCTTTGATACTCTCCTGAGCTTTCATAGCTTGCATTTGTAATTTCTATTAGCATTAGCAGAGTATTGAAATTAGGTATTAGTGGGCTCAATTCACCTTTTTCTAGAAAATAGCTATCGACTAAGGCTTGTACAGCTGCTCTAGCCGCTTACTTTCCTGAGTTTATGAATAATGCTGATATACTGTTCATATACCTTTCAAAATTTCCTTCAAACTCCTTAATATAATGCTTGCTCTCATGCTCATTCATTATCAACTCCTTTATGAGTATAAATTTTGATTTTCTAGTGACTAAAATACTCCATAAAAGTGTTAAAAACAACCACTGAAATATTGTAAGTTATTGAACAGTAACACGATATCGCTATAGTGAATTTGAGGTGTAGGTTCGCGATGCCTAAGACTAATACAATTTCATGCTCAAAAAGCAGTAGCTAAGTATTGTTGTTATTGACATTAGTTAAAGTAGGGCTTAATTAGTTTAAGTAGTTGTTGCCAAGCATATGTTCAAAAATGATAGTGGGGCATAAGTGAGTCAGCGAAGATGTCGCTGACCCAAAAATGGACAGAAATGCGTTAGATATAAAGCTCTAACGCGATCCCCTCGGTGAGAAAATATATGTTGAAGCCTTAGGTATTGAGTTAGTACATCTTAGGTGTCTAACATATCCCATTCATCACCTAACACCCAACGTAATGCTGACAATTTTCCATTAATCATGCCCCACTCAAAGTCGCTCCAAGGCCCTACATTGTCATAGGAGTCTTCAACACGTTTTGCAGACTTCATAGCACCTTTAAGGATATTCTCGTGAATGACATTATTGCCATAACGTTCAGTACCCTCAGGAACAACTTCGATTTCGCCATTTTCAATGCCCCACATGCGATTCTGGTGCCTGTTATACCAAACTTTATCGACTAGCTCGTCCATCGCATCGAGGATTTCTCTTAGACCTCTGGTTTCCTCTGTGTAGTCATACTCAAATTCAATACCATCTAAAAAATCCTCGTCAATTTGATTAATTGCTGATGCTAGATTATTAAAATAAAGAACATTCGTATCGTTAAAAATATTACCAAAATCAGAATGTGGTTGGCGGTGATCCTTTGCAGAAAAGTCATTGTGATTGTGGGTTATGAAAAAACAGCAAGCTGACTCACTATCTACACCCTGCGAGAACTCATAAAATTGTTCGATGATGACCGCATCAGCTACAGAGTTTTTACTAATGTGAAATGGTGCTCTTTTATCTAAGCCACGCTGAACTGCGGCTACTTTAGATCGTTCACTAATACTGATTTTTTTTGCTGATTCGATGAGCCTTTCAACTCTGTGAATGGTCACATAGTTGGCATCAGTTAACAGTGGCAAACGCGCATTGATGTCATTTAATACGTCTATTGTTTCCGCTTGTTTATCGTCTGCAAATTCACTTACTACTGCTTTGACTTGTTTAAATTCTTGGGACAGCCTTTTGGCAGTTTTGTTTGCTACATCTTCCTTGTTCCTCTCGTACTCTTCGACAACTAGGTCGGTAACCACAAGTGTAATCACACCCGATGCAACCAACTCTTCCAGTGCAGAAACCAAAGGAAGGTCATGCTTTTTTGTCGAAATGTCTAAAAGAACACAGGTATCAAGAAAAATATAAAACATAGCACCTCAAATATGATGAATTTCTGCTAATAAAGTATCGTGTTACACAACGAGATCACTGATCTCAATGTTGCCATAAATATTGTGTTTGGCAACGCGCAACTTTAGATGAGCCAAGTTTTCATTTTTCCTAACCAGTTCCGTGATAGTAGATTTGTCAAATTCGCTCATACCGTAACCAAAAATGATAGATTCAAATGCATCAAACGGTATTCGTTTGAGGTTGACTTCAGGGTAGCTTTTAAGCATAGGGGAGAGTTCATTAGGTAATTGAACGCCAAAGTCTGGTTGTACTAATGGCCCTACTTTCTCTTCGCATAACATAAGAGGGCATACAATTCGAGTTTCATCTTCAGAAGACCATTGTTTGGCTTTGGAATATAGCAGCCGTTCCGAGAACTCAATTACATCAATACCATTGCTACTAAGAGATTGCATAACTCCTAATGGATTACCTAAATCCGCAACATGGAAGTTTTTTAACGGAGCACCATTCATTCTCATCATACCTTTATAATATGTAAGAGAAGCTCTTTTATCTGGAGTATAACTAACATCTTTCGGGGGAAGTTGGTTGAAAAACGCATGATTCTCATTGAAAGTAACAGCTAGTCCCTTACCTTCACTAGCATAATGTGTCCACATAAGTTCATTTGTGTCAGACTTTGACAGGGATAAAATCCCTAACTGACAGCTTAATGCCTCAACTAAAAATGAGTTGACTCTTTCAGCCGTTTGAGTCAGTTGCTCCCGATCATAATCTTCCATTGAGTTGAAGCCTTCTTGATCTAGCATATGCGGGAAATGGTCTCCATATCGAGAGCCACACGGTTTTAGGAAGAAGTTTTCTAATTCTTCATTTGATGGGACATAGGAAGGATCGGTTTGCATTTTATCATGTTCTTTTTTTGCCCATGCATAATCCGCTGGTGAAAACTCATTAAAATATGGCCATAGTCTCGCCTCACTTCCTTTATCATTAAGGTATTTAGGCTGAGTCATGCGAAATAAACCGTTTGATATAAATTCTACTCTTGGTGACCAACTATTGGTTCTATTATCGAAAACCAAACCATAATACTTTACAAGCATTAGTACTCTCCAGTCGTGTAAGCCTACCAATGCGGCGCCGAGCAACCTTCCACACACATAATGCGCCACCTTTCATATACTTGCAATTTACAATCAGTCCATCACTTGAATCAAAAATTCATGTATTAGAATGCAGTGAAGCCATTTAGTGCAACAGAAACCCACTACACACCTTCAGATAACTTTTTATAAGGCAAAATCAGACTAACAGGTGATGAATGAGTATTTACTCTGAATGGTTTTGGGGCAAATGCGCGCTAAATTGGTAGCTCTAATTAGAGATTTTCGAATTTAAATGTCTATGGATAACGCCTCTGGCAACAGCAGAAAAAATTGGTGCGGCTTTTGGAACAAAAGACATGATTTTTTGCAGTCCAAGGAGCTTACCAACTGATGCTGTCTAGCCTTGTTATACGTTCTCATTTACTTGGTATCATTCTTAAGGCTGCAAAATATTCATCGTGAAGCATGCCTCTACCCATAATGGTATTGCTCAAAAAATATGTAGTGATAGAGCCTGAATGCATGTTTTTAATTCTTTGTTTAGCCGCAAATGCAGGTTTAATGCGTTTATAGACATCTTCCCACCAATCATTACCGTACCTTTTTTGGATACTCTCTTTAATACGGTACATTCTCTTCTTACTAAATCTACTTTCGTCTGAAGCAATAATGCTAGCCCATATCATTCTAATTTGTAGGTCATCAGGAATCCAATTTTGACTCCTTAATTGCCTAATTATTTCTGGGTGTAAGAGTAACTGATTATTTGCAATCATTCGCTCCACCCAAAGTGGCTGAGCTTTCTGATAGGCAATAGCAGCTTCTGACTTCGGATAGCCAGCAACATGCATTTTCCACGTATCCAGAGCATCTATATTGCTTAGTTTATTGATTAGTTCTTGCATAGTTTCAATGTCATATAACGATCAAGCTGACTTGCCGTGAAAACGTGTAGCGGCTTAGCGGCTTAGCGGCTTAGCGGCTTAGCGGTCAAGTGAGGCGCCTGATTAGGCTCATAAAATCTCCAGCGACTCGATAACACTTCGCAAGATGCTCGCCGTATCTTCACTATGTTGATTGTTTCTCGTAAGCGCTATGACTCCAACGTTTATATTTTCCACAACTGTTCCGTAAGACGTTGACACTCCTTCGCCGCCAGTTTCGCCTGAAACTATTACAAATGAGGGCCATCCTGGTTTGAACTCTTTATATTTTCCATAATCAACTATCTGGTGCCCTTGAGTACGTAAATGGTTAAGCGAGGATTGCAGCATGTTGTCGATTAAGCTGATAGAGGTCATTTCTCTTTCCCGCCATCCCAAAGGGCGCGAAGTAATTAGGATTGTGATCTTGCAAGACCCGTCAGACTTTATAAGCATTTCACTATAAGTATCTTCATTTTTCCTTTTAACTGCCCACGATTTAGGCACTGTAATAGAGAAAGATGAATTTTGGTCTGTTTGACGTACTTTTACACTGTCATTAAATTCTGATATGTCACAATCGGGCCCAAACCATCCTGCCTGCGCTGAGCCAGTGTAATAGAGCAACACCCAAATTAGGATATAGCCTATGGTAGAAATGTGTTTTTTGTTAACGCAGCTATTGCTACATATTTTTGCCGTCATTGACCGCTCCTCATGTGCCTAACGATTAAGCTAAGGGGCTGGCTTTAGTCAGTCCCAGTGTGCGCCTTGATACTCATTGAGCCTCCTCCCTAGCAAGCCGCATCAGCGGTATGCTTAAGGTGACTAAACCAACAGGAGAAAGCTCAATGAGATTTTATAATAACTCACATCCATACTACTGTGGTATCGATTTACATGCACGCTTACTTTATGTTTGCATCATTGATTCTAAAGGGGAAGTTGTTGTTCATAAAAAGATAGGTGCCAGCAAAGATGACTTATTACTCATACTAGAACCCTATATCGGCAATGTGATTGTCGGCGTTGAGTGCATGCATTGCTGGTATTGGGTGTCAGATTGGTGTGCTGAA
>NZ_JACJDU010000072.1:0-13337 GCF_014163715.1 Shewanella sp. SR44-4
AATATATCCAGTTCTACAATTACAAACGCAGACATTCAGCAATAGATTATAAGACGCCACATCAAAAATATAATGAGTTAAAAAAAGCGGCTTAAAATCTCTCCAGAAATACTTGACCATTACAGACAAACCGTTGTGCCATCTTTAAGTTTTAATTCAACAGCCGTTAGACCAGAAACGTTATATAACCATCCAGTTGAGATTAACCGGATGCCGAGCCCATAGTACCATTTGGTTCTTATCTCTTGTGTCGACTCAATTTCAGATATTTTTATTGATTTATTCCAAAATTTTGGACCAAAAAACCATTTCACTTTCCCATCTTCAACTTTGATTGTTAATGCTGAAAAAAGAATTGAAACCACACCTACAATTAAATACGCAAATCCGATCGGTTCGGTAGGTTGAGTTGCCGAAGCAAAGATAAGCACTAATGTTACAATTCCCATAACTGAAAGCATCGCGATTCCAAGCTGAGTGTTTTTATACTGCATGACGAGCTCCTTTTACAGTTAATCGCTTATTATTCAACCTCGGACAACTCCCTACCTATAATTAATTAACATCACTTCTTTAGCTTGAAGTGCGATAGCTTCCAACACTATAAAAGTAAGGCATGCCTTCTAGACTAACGATAGTTTATCTTGGTCTGGCCATCTTTAATCATTATTTTGAAAGAGTAAATAAACTCTGCTTTATTTACCGAGCAATCTTAGGAGACCGAATAGCAGTACTTTGACACCCAAATAGTAGGAAATGCGCGGCATGGAATATTGAATAAAAGCGGCTTAAAATCTCTCTAGAAATACTTGACCATTACAGATTATTTAATTTGCTTCAAAGGAAATATTTAAGTTGAAAGTCATAATGACAAAACAAGTAAGTATCAGAAATGAAGCTCCACGGCACCACGAAAGAGAATGGCGCTTTCTAACGATCATTTGTTACTTTTATTCTTTCCACTAAAAAGTCTACTGCCGCTTTTACTTTTGGGACTAAGTAGCGCTGTTTTTGATACAGCAAGTAAACCGCCATATCAGAATGTTGAGTGATAGCTAACTCATGCTCAAACTTAAGTTCTAGCAATTTACCAGACTCAAGATAAGACGCTAACGCCCATCGAGTTGACATTAAGATACCTTCCCCATCACAAGCCTTTTTCGCCAGCCAGGGTCCGTTATTTGAAATCGCCACCGCCGGTCCTGAAACGTCATGCCATTGACCGTTCATATTACATAACCAAGGCGTTGGCCCTGTTGGCGCTTTAAAATACAGGCCATTATGTTGCGTTAATTCCATCGCATTGTTAGGCACACCGTGTTTCTCTATGTAACTTGGTGACGCCACAGGAATAAAGCCATTGTCCATCAGTCTTATTGCTAACACGCGCTCATTGGGCGCGTAACCACCGCGAATAGCAATATCGACATCGTCACGTCCGAGTGTTGATAACTCGTCGCTTAAACTGACATCTAAAACAATTTGAGGGTATAACGCGCTAAATTCATCTAACAACGGCAGTAATATCTTTTCACCAAAACCCACCATCGAACTGATCCGTAAACGCCCCATTGGCGTTGTTTGGTAACTACGAACCGTTTCATTACTTTGCGCTAGTTGATTCAATATTTGCTGTACATCGTTATAATAAATTTGCCCCACTTCGGTTAGTTTAACGATTCGGGTCGAACGCTTTAACAAGGTCGCCCCCAAACTCTTTTCTAAATCAGCAACTCGTCTAGACAAGGATGATGGCGGCACATTAAACGCACTCGCCGCTTTGGTAAAGCTGCCCGTTTCTACTACCTTACTGAAATACCGCATTGCACGTAGTTGATCCAACTTACTTCTCCATTAAATCTGAGTGCTTTGGCTTTATTGTTGTCTTAAAAGCAATAGTGATTAGCATTTTCCCTTATATATAACCAAATTAAAACAGGTAATAATACAGTTAACTTAAACATTGCAACCTTAACCCTGTTGCCGCGTGTTAAAAACAGAGGTGTTAATTGCATTTTTCGGCAATTAGCACCAGTCTTCACGTAAATGATGGACACTGACTTATGATTACTTTGCACGGTTTTGCTGCTAGCAACTATTACAACCTAGTGAAACATGTACTGCTATACAAACAACTGCCATTTCAAGAAAACCTTATTTACGGTGGTAGTGACGAGTTACTGAAAGTCAGTCCAGCTGGCAAAGTACCTGCTATCACAACGACTGAAGGACTGAATATTTCAGAGTCGAGTGTCATTTGCGACTTTATCGAAGAGACTTACCCTGCAACGTCGCTATACCCTGAAAATGCAGGAGAACGAGCAGTTGTGCGTCAAATAATGAAAATGGCAGAGTTGTATTTTGAACTGCCTAGCAGACGACTAATACCTTATGCATTTTCTGGCACAGAAGTTCCTGAATCGGTTAACGCTGAGGTCCGCCAAGTGTTAACCCGTGGCATTACCGGCTTAAGTCGTTTGTGTCAGTTTTCACCTTGGATTGCCGGCGAACAATTCACCATGGCAGATATCTACGTTTATTACGTCAACACCATAGTCAGCTCGTTTGGCTCGAGCCAGCTTAACTGGGATGTACTGGCTGAAATACCAGGCATGAAACAGTGGAACGATGCCATGAGCCAAACGGTTATTGCCCAACAGGTGGAATCCGATCGCCTAGCAAACATGCCCGAATTTATGCAAAAAGTGAAAGCTCAAATCCAAGCGGCGAACGCTGGATAACACTTATTTATACGAAATGATATTAGCGATAAAAACAATCAATACTGACGTTTGGCTTGAATTCAATTACAAACAGAACATAGCCAATACCATAAAGTGATTGGCTCAATGAATTAATTATTTTACAGGAGAGAATCCCAATGACAGATACCAATATCCAACTGACTTCATTGATCAGCGAAGACAATAAATTAACACTTGCGTTAAAAAACATCGACATGCCACAACCAGGTGCCGATGAAGTGGTTATTCGCATTGAAGCTGCGCCATTAAATCCGTCTGATTTAGCCGTTCTGTTCAGCGCTGCAGATATGACTACTGCGACACAAGCAGGCACTGAACAAAGCCCCGCTATTATTGCGGATGTTCCGGCTAAATTTATGCCAGCGGTTAAAACCCGAGTCGGTAAAGCCATTCCTGTTGGTAATGAAGGCGCAGGAACCGTTGTCGCAGCAGGCTCATCGCCTGCAGCGCAAGCATTAATGGGTAAAACAGTTGCTGTCATTGGCGGTGGAACGTATCGTCAGTACCTCTGTGCCAATGTGCAAAGCTGCCTAGAATTGAAACAAGGCACTACCGCTAAAGAAGGTGCATCTTCTTTTGTTAATCCGCTTACGGCATTAGCAATGGTCGAAACAATGCGTGCTGAAGGCCATAAAGCCATTATTCATGCAGCAGCTGCGTCTAATCTTGGCCAAATGTTAAACCGTATTTGTATTGCCGATGGCGTCGATTTAATTAACATCGTCCGTAAAGCGGAACAAGAAACGCTATTACGTGACATGGGCGCAAAATACGTTGTTAACTCAAGCAGTGATACTTTCCTAGCTGACTTAACAGCAGCAATTATTGAAACAGGTGCAACGATTGCGTTTGACCCTATTGGCGGCGGTAAATTAACCAGTGACATTCTTAACTGTATGGAAGTGGCTGCATCGCGCGATATGAAAGAACACAGCGTTTATGGTTCTGACACTTTCAAGCAAGCTTATATTTATGGCGCATTAGACCGTGGTCCTATTACTCTAAATCGTAACTTCGGTTTTGCATGGGGTGTTAATGGCTTCTTATTATTCAATGCGCTAGCCAAGTTAGGCACTAAAACGGTTATGGCGATGCGTAAACGTGTTGCAGATGAAATCACCACCACATTTGCTAGCCACTACACCCATGAAGTGTCATTGGCTGAGGTATTACAATTAAAATCAATAGCGGGTTATTCTAAACATGCTACTGGTGAGAAGTACTTAATTACACCGCAAAAGTAGTTAACCTTCAAATGCCACAACAGATTAAGTGATTGATTTTTAAATCAATAAAAAGCAGATACTGATTATAGTATCTGCTTTTTATTTGCCTGTTCATCATAGCAACAATCGTGGGTGGCCATGTTATCTTGTTAGGCACGAACAAAAAGCCAACTGTAATTTGTCCGGCTTGAAAACCCTTGTTAGGTGTATTATTGCATGCACATTATAGAATCCGAACTATAACTACCATCTTGTTTTTTTAAATGTATTTCAAAATTTTGACCACAAACATTACTATTTACAAAACTTTCGCAGAAGAAATAATCCCCGTCGTGATTCACATACCAATGCGTAATGTTTGCTTTATTACTTGATTTTAATGACACAGGAATGTTGTTCACCTTATTCCAGTCGCTAAGATCAAACTCACACCCTTTTGGTGGAGTTGATGAACAACCAATTAAAATAAAAGAAAGTAATGATATTCGCCACACTCTAGATACACCTAACAGCTTATTGAAGGGCAAAAAAAATTAAAGTCGCCCTTTTAAGTTATTGATTAATATCATCCTACATTTACTATCTTCTTGATGTAAAGCAGTTTTATTTAACTCCACTGACAAATAAAAGCGAGGTTGCGCGTTAAAAGTGGACACAATATTCAACAGGAAATAAAAACACATTTATTTCAATACATTACAAAATAAACAAATTATTTATCGTACTACTTTAGTTTACTTATTAGCCGGTTTAACTTAAAAAAGCACGAAAAACCATTATAACTGTTTTTGTATACAGTACACACAACATATTAGCTTTTTTCGTCTGGGATGATGTAGCCACAGGTTCATATTTGAAATAAACTTTGGGGCAAAAACGAGTTAGTTTTCTTGACTTGAAAATGGTGTGATTCAACTCTGGACTTGAGCACGTTGAAGACTCTTTATAAAAGAATACGTGAGCTGGCCATGGATGGTGAGCTTAACTTTCGCGGTACAGGATGTACCATAGGAAGCGTTAGCATTTTCATTCTTTACTATAAAGAGTTGACCGAAGAAGGATTCAAACGAGGCCAAAAGCTCGATTAATTTACGTCGCAACCTTTTCGCTGTTCAGAAAATGTTGCCGGAACGCTGAGGGTTTGCAAAGGGGTACAAGCGCTTTATCCATTTGCTCTGGTGTGGGTGAAGCGCCACGACGTTAGTGGCCGCAGGCCATAGCCTAACCAACTTTGGGGCATACATAAGTTAAAGATGTTACTTTCAAAAGGTGTGATTCAACTCTGAACTTGAGGCCGTTGAAAACTCTTTATACAAGAATGCGTGAAGCTCACATGGCCTTTCTCGCACCAAATTGCTGAAATGGCCGTTGACGGAAATCACAGTCAGCATGAGAATGAGGTTTCGTCGAATTTGTTCGGCTGCGCCTCATATCAATACCAAATATGTTGATTATCCTTAGCACGTTAGTAATAGCGCCTATGAATCTCGCAATTCTCGACGTAAGATCTTGCCAACATTTGATTTTGGCAATTCATCTCTAAATTCAATTATCCTTGGGTTTTTATAACCGGTAAGATATTTTCTACAATGTTTTTTTATTTCATCAACGGTCACATTACCT
Organism: Shewanella sp. SR44-4; assembly: GCF_014163715.1. Lineage (NCBI taxonomy): Bacteria > Pseudomonadati > Pseudomonadota > Gammaproteobacteria > Alteromonadales > Shewanellaceae > Shewanella > Shewanella sp. SR44-4. The sequence continues at coordinate 5,615 of NZ_JACJDU010000072.1, forward strand.
TTGCGTACAATAAATAATTTAACTATTTCTCCTGTGACGTCATCAGGAATGCCAATGGCCGCAGCTTCGATGATGTGAGGGTGAAGTGTTGCAACTTCTTCAATTTCAGTTGGAAAAACATTAAATCCCGATACTAGAATCATATCTTTTTTACGGTCTTCAATATAAAAAATCCCATCGTCATCCATTCTTCCTATATCGCCAGAGCTTAACCACCCTCCTACATGCATTACAGTATTGGTTTCGGCTTCTTGTTGCCAATAGCCTTTCATCACTTGGGGCCCTCTAATTTGAATTTCACCAATTTGGTTAGAACCTAAAGGTTCATTTTCATCATTAACGATACGGAGTTCAGTGCTGGGTAAAGGGACACCAATTGAAGAAATAAATGATTGTTGTTGATGAGTACCTGCTGCGACTACTGGGGAACATTCAGTTAAGCCATAACCTTCTATGACAGGCATTCCAGTGAGCTGTTGCCAACGGTCAGCAATATGTTTCTGCGTCGGCATTCCACCTGCAATAGTAAAACGAGCGTGACTAAAATCTAATTTCTGAAAACCAGCATGATTGTTTAGGCCATTAAAAAGTGTATTTAAACCAAAAACCATTGTGAATGGATATTTACTTAAATCTGCTACGAAACCATCTATATCTCTTGGGTTGGTAATGAGTAGATTGGTTGCACCGAGAAAGAGCATAAACATCATACTCACTGAGTTGGCGAAAATATGATAAAGCGGAAGTGGGGTTACTGCATATTCCTTATCATATAAGGTTCTTGGGCTAAAATGAGCATGAACCTGTAGAACATTAGAAATAATATTACTATGAGTCAGCATTGCCCCTTTCGCAGGACCCGTCGTTCCACCTGTATATTGGAGGTATGCTAAATCATCTACTGTTATTTGGGGATCAATAAAGGGAAGTTTCTTGCCTTCGGTTAACGCTCTACGCAATGAAATAGCGTCGGGAATATGATATTTAGGCACTATTTTTTTGACATGTTTGATAAGAAAGTTAACCAATGTACGCTTATGAATCGCTAACTCATCGCCGATTTTGGTTAACATAACATGCTTAATATTAGTCTCATGCAGTATTTGCTGAAGGTTATTACCAAAATTTGTTACGGCAACAATAGCACTGGCCCCTGAGTCTCGTAATTGGTGTTTTAATTCTCGAGGGGTATAAAGTGGATTAACATTGACAATAATGAGTCCTGCTTTTAATGCTCCTAAAATAGTGATGGGATATTGCAATAAATTAGGCATCATCAAGGCGATTCGTTCGCCTTTTTTCATTTTTAGTTCAGATTGTAGATAAGCAGCAAAAGCGTTACTTTTACTTTCGAGATCTTGGTAGGATAAGCTATGTCCCATATTAATATATGCTGCTTTTTTAGCATGCACACTAAAAGACTCTTTAAACAAATCATTGATATTGTTATACATACTTGAATCTATTTTTGCGGGCACATCCTCAGGATATTGTGTTAACCACGGTTTATCATTTGTCATTATAGCCATCATTAATGTTGTTTAAACATCACTATTGTAAATTAATTTACCTAATCAGTATAAAAATAATAGACTGAATTCAATGAATTAACTACTGTTCTAGGGGGTTATCAGTAGTTAATCTCTCGGAGTGTGACTCATCCCTGCTTTTATCGTTTTTCCGCTTCACTCTATCTTTCTTCAACAATGGAAAAAGCATTCAGCTACTGCATTATCATGACAGTTTCTACTGTGGCACATACATGTATCAGGGGTTGTTATTAAAGAAAGCTTCGTTAGTCAGACACATGAACTAAAAAGCGTGATAAATTCCCATGGCGACTTTTTCGTATCTGTTGTTTAAGTCAATAGAGAAAATGTTGCGGGGTGGCTGGGCCGTTTCTCTTGATCTGGTGTGACGCGCCAGGACGTTAGTGGCCGCAGCCATATCGACAACAACAAACGCTATAATCAATATCCCCTACTCCTCAACCTGCAACCTGCAACCTGCAACCTGCAATCAATATCTCCAACTCTCAAAGAGTAAATCAATCACCTAACAGGCATTTTTTATATTTAATCGTTGTTTTCTGAATTGAATTAGCATTAGATGTAAGCAGGTTGTATTTGAAGGAAGAAATTACTGAATGAAAAATATTATTTGCGATATTGATGGTGTGCTACTGCATGACAACAAGCTAATCCCTGGAAGCGACAAGTTTATTCACCGCGTACTTGAACAAGGTAATCCGCTGGTTATCCTCACTAATTATCCCGTTCAAACTGGCAAAGACTTACAAAATCGACTCGGCGCTGCAGGTATTAATGTACCAGAAACTTGTTTTTATACCTCAGCCATGGCTACGGCAGACTTTCTAAAACACCAAACCGGCAATAAAGCCTATGTAATTGGCGAAGGTGCACTGACACACGAGCTCTACAATGCCGGTTTCACCATAACGGATATTAACCCAGACTTTGTCATTGTGGGTGAAACCCGCTCTTACAACTGGGATATGATCCATAAAGCATCTCGTTTTGTTGCTGGCGGTGCACGCTTTATTGCCACCAATCCAGACACCCACGGCCCTGCATTTAGCCCAGCATGTGGCGCATTATGTGCAGCCATTGAGCGTATCACAGGTAAGATGCCATTTTATGTGGGTAAGCCTAGCTCGTGGATTATCCGCTCGGCGTTGAATCATATACAGGGACATTCTGAAAACACCGTTATTATTGGCGATAACATGCGCACCGATATTCTGGCTGGCTTCCAAGCAGGCCTGGAAACGATTCTGGTGACGACTGGCGTAAGCCAAATGAGTGATATAGACAAAGAACCTTTCAGACCAAATCATGTGTTTGCCTGCGCTGGCGATATCGACGTCGTTTAATTAGCACCAGTTAATGTCCGCCAGTTAATAAACTGAGCACCCAAGACACAATTTACATTAGGTAACACAATTCCAAGCCAGTGAACTTGTTTTCAAGCACTGGCTTGCTTCATTATGCTTGTCTGAAATAAAAACGAATAACAATAACAGGACATAGCATGAAACGATTGTTTCCTTTTTGCGCCATTGCCTTACTGTCAGCATGTAACGGCGATGATGCTAAACACGCTGCAACCGACGATATTATTCCGGCTAAAGTGACTGCGGTAACCTTTGACGAACAACGCTTTAGAACCGATATTGAAACATTATCGTCAGATAAGTTTGAAGGTCGCGCGCCAACAACCCAAGGCGAAAAGCTCACCATAGAGTATTTGTCTGCCGCTTTCACCCAAATGGGGCTTAAAGGCGCTTATAAAGGCAGTTTTTTGCAACCGGTTCCAATGGTGAGCTACACCGCTAGCGAACAACAGCAGGTTACTTTAGCTGGGTTGGATTTACAGTACCGCCAAGATATCGTGTTAAGCAGTCGTCACGATAGTAGCCAGGTGAGTATTAAAGATGCGCCATTAGTGTTTGTAGGTTACGGTATTAATGCGCCTGAATATGGCTGGAATGATTACCAAGACCTCAACATGAAAGGCAAAATTGCCATCATTTTAGTCAATGATCCAGGCTTTGCACATCCTGAAGGTGCCAAGTTTAATGGTAAGGCGATGACTTACTATGGTCGTTGGAGCTATAAATTTGAAGAAGCCAGTCGCCATGGCGCGTTAGGCGCAATTATTATTCATGATACCGAACCTGCCTCTTACCCTTGGTCGGTAGTTGAAAACAGCTGGACCGGTGCTCAACAAGATTTAGTTCAAAGCAAAGCAGAACAAGATCAGCGGGTCCAAGTTGAAGGTTGGTTAACCTTAGACAGTGCTACGGCCTTATTCGATAAAGCGGGCTTGTCATTAACGTCATTAATGGATCGCGCCGCTACCAATTCACTCAATGTCGATTTAGCCCAAACAGCCAGCATTGAATTTGCCAATAAAGCGGAATATGCCGACAGTTATAATGTGGTTGCAACATTAGCTGGCAGCAAACAAGCTGATGAGCAGATTTTATTTACTGCCCATTGGGATCATATCGGTACCGATGAAACCAAAGACGGCGACCAAATTTATAATGGCGCGTTAGATAATGCCACTGGTACCGCCGGTATTTTAGAAATTGCTCGCCAGTTTGCCCAGCAAGCTAAACAAGGGCATGGCTTAGCCCGTTCATTAACCTTTATTGCCACCACTGGTGAAGAACAAGGCTTATTAGGCTCACGTTATTATGCTGCAAACCCAATTTATCCAATTGATAAAACCGTGGCAGTATTTAACCTCGACAGCACCAATATTTATGGTAAAACCAAAGATTACACGATTGTCGGTAAAGGCCAGTCTGAGTTAGAAAACTATTTAGACCGCGCTGTCGCTAAACAAAATCGTACCAGCCAAGGTGAGCTAAACCCTGCATCAGGCGGCTTTTTCCGTTCAGATCACTTCAGCTTTGCTAAATTAGGCGTGCCAGCAGTATTTGCCGGTGGTGGTAACGAACCGCTTGATGAAGCTACCGCACAATACAAAACGGCAATGCTGGTCAAAATGAAGGGTTGTTACCATAACGTTTGCGATCATTATCGTCCTGAATGGGATTTATCCGGTTCATTACAAGATTTAGGCGTGTATTACCAAGCCGCTGCTGAGTTAGGTAATAACCAAGATTGGCCAGGATACTTTGCCGGTTCTGAATTTAATCAATTACGTCCTGCAGATTAGTACAGCACTACCCTATTCCTTCCCCCCAAGGATTGGCCCATCATGTATTTGATGGGCTTTTTTATTGGTATTTGGCTATTAGCATTTATGTCATTAAGCTTTGTGTCATGAGTATCTGATTTAAGCCTTTAGATAACCTGACTTACACTTTACTAAATTCATTTAGCGCTTCGATGGCTAAAGCCGCCTTTTCTGTTTGCACAAAAATATGGTCATGATAATAAGCGGCAATAACATTAGCGCTAATGCCTTTTTCGGTGAGTTTATTGGCCACTGCAGCCGTTAAACCAACGGCATCCAGACTAGAGTGTACCGTTAAGGTAATGCCTTTAAATACTGATTCAAAAGACAAGCCGCCCTCTATAGCAGCCGCTTTGGTTAATACTAATGTCAGCCCTTCAGATTCGCGAAACGTCGCGAGTGGCGATAAAGTTTGATAATCGCCATATTGGCCGCCCGGCACTGAGCAAAAAACGTATTCGTCATCTAATAATACCGGTGACATCGATGCAAGTAATGCCGTTAAATTTGTTTCACCTACCATACTTTTTTCCTTAAATATGTTTCCGTTATAAAGCGATTTTATGGATCACGCTCTTGTGTTGCAATAAAAAGCGCCAGCCTTAATAAAATGTGGCTTAACGTAAATGCAGCTTTGCTGCCTGCTACACATAAGTGACCAATATAAGTGACTAACAGAAGTGGCTAACAGAAGTGGCTAACAGAAGTGATCAACATAACCCTATCCAGTATTAAAACACTTAACAAGTTTAGCGCTGCTTGGTTGACTATCACCGAGTGAATTGAAGCCCCATTATCGCGCATCAACATGCCACTTAGGCACGATTATGGCTACGTTAAAGGCGTTAAATGGCCATTAAGCCCCACTTTTGTTCAAATAAGCATCATACGCACAGCATTAGTGCAATTATGGCTTTTAGTGGTATTTGATTATGAAATCTTAAAAAAAATAGCCATAATCACGATAAAAATAAAGATATATCAATAAAAATGACATTTAACAAAACATTACTCAAACAAAAAGATATTTAAAAGAGATAAAATCATTAAAATAGCTATATTTATGATGTTATCTCAAAAAACAAGCTTGGCAGTTAACCAAAATGCTGGCAAAGTAGGAACCAGATAAAGATTAGCCAACGCTGCTGGAGCCGTATTATGTGTTCAATATTTTCAATTTTAGACATCAAAACTGATGCAAGCAAACTTCGCCAAGTGGCGTTAGAAATGTCAAAACTGCTGCGTCACCGCGGCCCAGATTGGTCTGGCATATATGCTGATGACAAAGCCATTTTAGCGCATGAACGTTTATCGATTGTTGACGTTGACCACGGAGCGCAGCCGCTTATCAGCCTTGATGGCAACATAGTGTTAGCCGTAAACGGTGAAATTTATAACCACAAGCAGTTAAAAGCTCAGCTAGGTGACAAATACCAGTATCAAACTAACTCAGATTGCGAAGTGATCTTATCACTGTACCAAGAATACGGTTGTGACTTTTTAGACAAACTGAACGGTATCTTCGCATTCGTACTGTATGACAAAGCCAAAGGCACTTACTTAATCGGTCGCGACCACATGGGCATTATCCCACTTTATACAGGTCTAGATGCATCTGGTAACTTCTACGTTGCTTCTGAAATGAAAGCATTAATGCCAGTGTGTAAAACGGTTGCTGAGTTTTACCCAGGACAGTATTTATATTCTGCAGACGGTAAACCGACACAGTATTATCACCGTGAATGGCGCGATTTTGATGCCGTTAAAGATAACCCAGCTAGCATTGAAGAATTACGTGAAGCATTAGAAGCCGCGGTAAAACGCCAGTTAATGTCTGATGTTCCTTACGGCGTATTATTGTCTGGTGGCCTAGATTCATCAGTGATTTCTGCCATTACACAAACATATGCAAAACACCGTATTGAAAACGACGGCGAAACCGGCGCATGGTGGCCACAACTGCATTCATTTGCCGTAGGGTTAGCTGAGTCTCCAGATTTAGTCGCAGCGCAAAAAGTGGCCGATGCCATTGGCACAATTCATCACCCTATTGTGTATACCTTCCAAGAAGGCTTAGATGCAATTAAAGAAGTGATTTATCACTTAGAAACGTACGACGTAACCACTATCCGTGCGGCTACGCCAATGTATTTAATGGCACGTAAAATTAAAGCCATGGGCATTAAAATGGTGTTGTCTGGCGAAGGTGCTGACGAACTATTTGGTGGCTACCTATATTTCCACAAAGCGCCTAACGCCCAAGCGTTCCATGAAGAATTAGTCCGTAAGCTTGATAAGCTGCATTTATTTGATTGCTTGCGTGCCAACAAAGCTATGGCAGCATGGGGACTTGAAGCACGTGTGCCTTTCTTAGATAAAGAGTTTATTGACGTAGCAATGCGCATTAACCCTGAAGCGAAGATGTCTAAAGATGGTCGTATCGAGAAGCACATTTTACGTCAAGCGTTTGAGCACAAATTACCTAAAGAAGTGGTATGGCGCCAAAAAGAGCAGTTCAGTGACGGCGTAGGTTACTCGTGGATTGATGGCTTAAAAGCTCATGCGGCAGAAAACGTAGATGACGTGCAATTTGCTAACGCAAAATTCCGTTTCCCATACAACACGCCAGAGTCGAAAGAAGCCTATTTTTACCGCAGCTTCTTTGAAGAGTTTTTCCCATTAGCCAGTGCCGCTGAAACAGTGCCAGGTGGAAAAACAGTTGCCTGTTCAACCCCTGAAGCACTATTGTGGGATGTAAGTTTACAAGGGCTTAACGACCCATCGGGCCGTGCAGTTAAAAACGTTCACGCTAGCGCGTATTAATCATTAGCTCTATGTGAACAGTATAATTGTAAACACCACCTTTTGGGTTAATGCTATTCGGATAAGCATTACTGTTTATATTTAAGTGGATAACGGCTAGGTATATAGAGCACTGAGCGTGGATACGTTCGGTGCTTTCTTTTATCTGGAAGGATAAAGTGTTTTATAT
>NZ_JACJDU010000073.1:0-13194 GCF_014163715.1 Shewanella sp. SR44-4
CGATAAACGCTATCAATTATTTTAATTCTATTGACTAAAGAAATGGTTGCGGGAGTAGGACTTGAACCTACGACCTTCGGGTTATGAGCCCGACGAGCTACCAACTGCTCCATCCCGCGTCCGATTGACGCTGCTTTAATTCATCTTATTAAACTGGCTAGTTAGCGTGTTTAACGGTCTGCTTCAAAGCGGGGCGAACTATAGCGATCCCCGTTTATATTTGCAAGTAAAATCTAGGCGATAGCTATTTGTTTGCTGGTAAAATAAGCGAGTCACTGCTTTATCGTACGATATTGCCAAATTAACCCAAAAATAAGGGATTTTAACCGTCCATTTCGATAAGTCGTTGGGGTTATGTGTTTGAGCAGGTATAATGCTGCACTGAATTTTGCGTAACCGATGACTGACTAATACATGTTTAATTTTTTTGCTGCAGCCCCAAAGGGTTTCGAATATAGCCTTGCTTCTGAACTTAAAGAGTTCGGAGCAACCGACGTTAAAGAAAGTGTTGCTGGAGTATATTTTTCTGCTTCATTAGAGCTGGCTTATCGCATTACATTATGGACTCGTTTAGCGAGCCGTATCGTATTAGTCATCTATAAAGGAGCTTGTGATTCTGCAGAGCAACTTTATAACGCAGCATACTGCATTGATTGGCCATCGCATTTTTCCCATAAAAAAACCTTCAGTATTGATTTTCACGGCACGGGTGGTTTCATTAATAACACTCAATTTGGTGCGCTGAAAATTAAAGATGCTGTAGTTGACCGTTTTCGTGATGATGGTACTCCTCGTCCCGATGTAGAACGTGTCAATCCAGATTTTAAAATTGATGCCCATTATCGTAATGGTCAACTGACTATTTCAATGAATTTCTCAGGCGCTTCTTTACACCAACGCGGATACCGTTCAACTACGGGTGAAGCACCATTAAAAGAAAACCTCGCTGCCAATATGTTGGTTCGCAGTGGTTGGCAAGCTAATCCTATTACTGTGCTTGACCCATTTTGTGGCAGTGGCACGGTATTAATAGAAGCGGCATTAATGGCTGCTGATATTGCACCTGGACTAAAACGTGAGAAATTTGGTTTCGAAAATTGGCAAAGTCACAATAAAGCAATGTGGCAGGTTATTTTTGACGAAGCTCAAGCGCGTGCAACCTTGGGCAAAACTCGTTGTAAGCTTAAGTTTTACGGTTCAGACATAGAACCTCACCTGATTTCTATCGCTAAGCGCAATGCTGAGAATGCTGGTGTAGCTGAATTAATTGAATTTAGCGTGTCAGATGCACTCGATGTAACACCTCCTGTAAGCGAAGGTTTTTTGATTTCTAACCCGCCTTACGGTGAGCGTTTGGGTAATGTTACTGAGCTTTTACAACTTTATTACCAACTCGGTGATAAGTTTAAAAAAGAGTTTGGTGGCTGGAAAATAGCTATGTTGTGCAGTGATGTTGAACTTATATCATCGCTTAAACTAAAAGCTGACAAGCAGATGAAAATGTTCAACGGCGCATTAGAATGTGCTTTTAACATTTATACCTTACACGCCAACAGTACCCGCCGCGACGTGCCTGAATTGCCTGACGGTGTTGATATTATCGATATTGCGCCAGCATTTGCGAATCGTATTAAAAAGAATGTTAAACAGTTTGAAAAATGGGCTAAAAAAGAGCGCATAGACAGTTATCGTTTATATGATGCTGATTTACCTGAATACAACGTCGCCATTGATAGATACGTCGATTATGTTGTTATTCAAGAATATTCAGCTCCAGCAACTATTCCTGAAGCGGTGACTAAACGCCGTATTAGTGATGTGCTATTAGCCTTGCCTGGGGCGTTAGGGATTCATCCTGATCGTATCACCTTGAAAACTCGTGAACGTCAGAAGGGCGCTAACCAATATCAAAAAATTGACGAACGTAAAGTTGAAGTTATCACTGAAGAATATGGTGCTAAATTTAAACTTAACTTAACCGGTTATCTCGATACGGGTTTGTTCCTTGATCATCGAGTTACACGTAAACTGGTTGGCGATAAATCAAAAGGCAAAAATGTCCTTAATTTATTCGCTTACACTGGGTCTGCATCAGTACATGCTGCGATCGGCGGAGCTAAATCAGTTACTACCATCGACATGTCTAATACCTACATCAATTGGGCCAAAGAAAACTTTGCCTTAAATGGTTTGTCTGGGGCTAAATACGACTTTATTCAAGCAGACTGTTTGCAGTGGATAAAAGATAATAGCCATCAGAAATATGAACTCATTTTTATCGACCCACCGACGTTTTCAAATTCAAAACGTATGGAAGACAGCTGGGATGTACAACGCGATCATGCAGAGATGTTAGGTGGGTTGATTAAGCTACTTTCTCCAAATGGCGAGCTTATTTTCTCAAACAACAAACGTAAATTTAAAATGGATATCGAGGCGTTGAACCAAGCAGGTATCGACGTGACTAATATCGACCATTTATGTTTACCGCTGGATTATAAACGTAATCCACATATCCATAATGTTTGGCTACTGACTCATGCTAAAAAATAGTTCAGTCGCCTATGTGCTATTTCACACCGAGGGTTGTCATCTGTGTGAAATAGCTCAAAAATTGGTTGATCAAACCGCAATACATTATCAGCACATCGATATTTGTGATAACGCATCACTTGCAGAGCGTTATGGCATGAGCATTCCTGTATTTGTACAGGGCGAACGTGAGTTATTCTGGCCTTTCGATGCCGCACAATTACAAGAATTTTTAGGAGTTTAGATTGAGTCTGGTACGCATTAATAATGGCTCGTTAGCCTACGGTTACATTCCTTTGCTGCTAAATGCAGATTTTACCATTGAACCTGGTGAGCGCGTGTGTATTGTTGGGCGTAATGGCGCCGGAAAATCAAGTTTAATGAAAGTATTATCAGGTGATGTATTACTTGATGATGGTGAGTTTAATATTGCAAATGACGTTAACGTCAGTCGTTTACAGCAAGACCCTCCTAAAGCAGAAACCGGATCGGTTTACTCTTATATAGCAGCGGGTTTGAAAGAAATAGGTGAAGCGTTAGAACAGTATCATCAATTATCACACGATGTTGCAGATGCTAATCCTGAGCAGATGGACCGTATGCTGAATCAAATGCAACGTCTTCAGGAAGTGTTAGATCACAATGACGGCTGGCAATTAGATTCACGCATTATCCAAAACTGTCAGTTATTAGGTCTAGATCCGGATAAGCCATTAAATGAATTGTCTGGTGGTTGGCAGCGTAAAGTGGCGTTAGCTCGTGCCCTTGTTGTTAATCCTGATTTATTACTGCTTGACGAACCTACCAACCATTTAGATATCGATACCATTGAATGGTTAGAGCAATTTTTATTAAGCTTTAAAGGCGCTATCGTATTTGTAAGCCATGACCGTGGTTTTATTCAAAGAATGGCAACGCGTATCGTCGATTTAGATCGTGGTGTCGTGGTCTCATTTCCAGGTAACTATCAAGTTTATTTAGATGGTAAGCAAGAATGGTTACGAGTTGAAGCTGAGAAAAACGCTCATTTTGATAAAAAACTTGCCGACGAAGAAACCTGGATCCGCCAAGGTGTTAAAGCGCGACGTACTCGAAATGAAGGTCGTGTTCGAGCGTTAAAAGCACTACGTACCGAACGTAGTGAACGCTTAAACCGTCAAGGTAACGCCAAAATGTCGGTATCTGATAACGAACGCTCTGGTAAGTTAGTATTTGATATTAAAAATGTTAACTATAATTTGCCTGATAAAAATTTAGTTAAAGATTTCAGTACTACTGTCATACGTGGTGACCGTATCGCGTTAATTGGCCCAAATGGTTGCGGTAAATCAACGCTAATCAAACTGTTAATTGAAAAGCTACAGCCTCAATCTGGCGAAATTAAAGTCGGTACTAAGCTAGACGTTGCCTATTTTGACCAGTATCGTGAAGCGCTTGACCCAGAAAAAACAGTAGAAGAAAACGTTGGTGAGGGTAAAAGTACCGTCACAATTAATGGCCAAGATCGACATATTCTTAGTTATCTACAAGATTTCTTATTCTCGCCAATGCGTGCTCGTACTCCGGTAAAAGCACTTTCTGGTGGCGAGAAGAACCGTTTGTTATTGGCGAGATTATTATTACGCCCTGCCAATTTAATTATTCTCGATGAACCAACAAACGATCTTGATATTGAGACGTTAGAATTGTTAGAGTCACTGCTTGCTGATTTTGCTGGTACATTACTTATCGTGAGCCACGATAGAGCATTTATCGACAATACCGTTACCAGCAGTTGGTGGTTTGCGGGCAATGGACAATGGGCTGAGTATGTTGGTGGTTACCAAGATGCTGTTGCTCAAGGTGCAAAGTTTTATTCTGAGGAACCTGTTGCAACTAATGTTGTCCAACCTACCGCAGTGGTTGAAACAAAGCCTGTCAGTATCCCTGAGAAAGCAGTCAAAAAACTGTCTTACAAATTGCAAAAAGAATTAGATACGCTTCCGAGCCAAATGGAACAGCTCGAGCAAGATATTGCCCAATTGCAGCAAACCATAGCGGGTGCTGATTTTTATAATCAACCGCAGGATTTGGTCAATAAAACACTGCAGTTGTTGGCAGAAAAAGAACAGAATTTAGAAGTTTGCTTCGAGCGATGGGAAGAGCTTGAGTCACTGAAGTAAAGCATAATAAAACAGGAATAGTTACATGAAGTTAAAGTTTGATAAAGCCTTATCCCTTGTTGCGATAGGTGTATTAAGTGTGATTGGAACAGTTCAAGCTGCGCCAGTATATGAAATTGTTAATATTGAAGATTTCGACCTAAATGGCACTATTGACGGTACACGTAATGGCTATGCCATGGCGGTGAACAGTCAAGATGAAGTTGTCGGTATTTCAAAAGGTAAAAAGAAACTTAGTACCGAAGACATTGAAGGCGGCATCATTGATGTTGAAGATGGTATTTCTGATGCAGAAGAGATTACCTATTCAGTATTAACACCAATAGAGGCAAATAACTTCACTGTCACTACCAGTGCAAATGCCGCTGAAGGCGCTTGGAAGCCTTCATTTTATAGCCTAGCTGGTACGACTAATCCTACTGACGTAGACAGTGATGGTGAACTGGTTGTTAATTCAATTGATACCTTCTTCTATGGTCTTAACAGTAATGGCACCAAAGTGGGTGCTTATACTGGTGAGCAAAAGACCTTGGCTTATGAAGGTACAAGCACAACACAAGAGCTTTGGTATTATCGTGATTTTGAACTTCGTGCCATTGCAGTAAAAGATGATGTTGAATTTTCATTACTACCTCCTTACACAACCTATGTTCGTGAACAAGATGCTGACACTAGTGCAGCTACCGTTGAGTTAGGTGGTTCGTCTGTTGCAGCCGATGTAAATGAAAATAATCTTGTTGTTGGTTATGGTAGTACCGCATTGGCTTCATCAAGTGTTGACCGTGTAGATACCTGTATTACAAGTGCAGAAGACACCGATGCAGATAATCCTACGCCGCTCGCTATTTGTGTTCAAGATTCTCAGTATCCAGACACTAACAGCCGTCGTTATATTATTTATCAAACACGCGCTTTAGTATGGGATTTAAATAACATAGACGATGCCGGTGTACCTGAGCGTACTGAATTACCGTTAGGCTTAACTCCTGCAACGGATTCAACGCTAATTTACACCGCCCAAGCATTAGGTGTTAACAGCGACGATGATGTTGCTGGCCGCTCACATGTTTATCGTAACGGCGACACCGATAAATTATATTTTGATGCTGCTTACTGGAAAAAGAATGCCAATGGTGAATATCAATATAATTGGGTAGATATGGAGAATGAAGTCACAAGCTCTATTGCGTATGATATTAATGATAATGGTATTTTAGTCGGCAGTTATCGTAAATATATTGGTGGTTATTTACGTGACAAATTCTTCACATTAGACACTAACAATCCAGAACAAGGGATTGTTACGCCGAATGACTTCCAAACCACATTGTCAGATTTAAGTAGCAAACCTAAAGATATCAACAATAAAGGACAAGTTGTCGGTTATGTTGAATCAACTTACGACAAAGAAAAGCCTCGTCCAAAAGTGGGCTTCTTATTTGAAAATAGTACTAGCGAATTTTCTAATTTAAACGATCTCCTTACCTGTGGTTCTAAAGGCTATGTACAGAATACTGATGGAGAGTGGGCTCGTCATCAAGTGAGTATTCAAGATGGTACTGGTGAAATATTAACTTATAACACCGATATTCAAGTTGTAGAAGCCAATAGCATCAATGAAGACGGCACTATTGTAGGGACTGCGTTTATTCGTAAGCCACAATATCAAACCGATGCAACTACTGGTAATGTGCTTGTCGGTGAAAATAACCTACCGCTATTTGAATTAGATGGGAACGGTGCTCCAGTAACAGCATATTTACCGCGAATGGTTATTTTGAAACCAACCTCTGGTGAAGCATGTACGACTTCAGACACAGTTGAAGAAGTGGCTTATGTGCGTCAAGGTGCAGCCAGTTTTGCTTGGTTGTTCACTCTGCCATTATTATGGTTGCGTCGCAGAGTAAAAAAATAGGCTTAACTGTCATCATAGACTCAGTGTAGTCACCGTCATCTAGCACCTCAAACAGGGGGTAGTCTAGAACCATAAAAAAATCGAGGAAATATTCCTCGATTTTTTTTAACCTAATTCTCAATACCTTAATAAAAGATCATTAAAATGATGGTTTTTTTGGTTGATTTTGGTTAAAAAACGATCTATTTCTATATGCAAGGCTTCAGCTTTATCATGTCAAACAAAAGCCTGTTACTGAAGAGGACTCATGCATGAAAAGACAGAAAAGAGATCGTTTAGACAGAGCATTTTCAAAAGGATTTCAAGCCGGAGTAGGAGGGCGTTCTAAGGAGGTTTGTCCCCATTCGAATCTGGATTCACGGTCTCAATGGTTAGGCGGATGGCGTGAAGGTATTGACGGTCGTCTTAATGGCCTATTTAACAAGTAGTACTTAATAAGTAACACTTAATAAAATGCCCTCGCGAAGTATATCGGAGGGCATTAAGCTACATTTTCAACGTATTTCGAAGTAAAGTGGCGTTAACTAGAAAGTTGATGTATCACTAAAAATACCTACTTTTAAATCAGTTGCTGAGTAGATTTGACGACCATCAACTTCCATCGTGGCATCAGCTATACCCATAACCAATTTTCGGTGAATTTTGCGTTTAATATTAAGCTTGTAAGTCACTTTCTTTGCATCAGGTAATACTTGGCCGGTAAATTTCACTTCACCCACGCCTAATGCTCGACCTTTACCTTCAGCGCCTTCCCAGCCTAGGAAGAAACCAACAAGTTGCCACATAGCATCCAAACCTAAACAACCAGGCATTACTGGGTCACTGATAAAGTGGCAATCAAAAAACCATAGATCGGGTGTGATATCGAGTTCGGCAATTATTTCACCTTTACCAAATGCACCACCATCTTCATTTATGGTAATGATACGGTCAATCATCAACATATTGTCGACAGGTAAGCGCGGTCTATTTGGGCCTAAAAGATTGCCATGACCACATGCGACAAGTTGCTCTTTAGTGAAACTATTAGCTTTTTCCATTTAAATCGATACCACTTAATTGACTGATAATACTAACAAGATAGCGAACACGTGTAAGCTAAACAACTCCGATCACTAAATAATGTGCAATCTAGCTAACAATTTAGCAAAAAAGTTCAGTTCCACGTCATCATCATCTTGTCCGGCTAATTTATCTAAACGTTGTTGTACTAATCCGTAAAGCGTGTCTGGTGCAAAGTCGTTATCTTCATTCGCGACTCCAGCAGGCATTTGCATCAGCAGTTCAACTGCTTGATCCATATGCTCAATTGCATGGATATGAAATAATCCTTTATCAATGGCTTCAATCACAGCAGGTTCAAGATTTAGCTGTAATACATTGGCCTTAGGCATAATAACACCTTGTTCACCCGTTAAACCGCGGCGTTGACATAAATTAAAGAAACCTTCAATTTTCTCATTCACACCACCAATCGCTTGTACATTGCCAAACTGATCTAATGCGCCTGTAACCGCTAAACTTTGGATAATCGGTTGTTCAGCTATCGCAGACATTAAACAGCAATACTCGGCGAGTGAAGCGCTATCACCATCAATTTCTTGGTAAGACTGTTCAAATACAATATTTGCATTCAAATGAAGAGGCGCGTCACGACCAAAAATACGGTACAAGCAAGCAGATAGGATCATCATGCCTTTTGCATGAATATTGCCACCCAACTCTGATTTTCGTTCAATATCTGCCACTTCGCCATCACCATAATGCACTGATGAGGTAATACGGGCAGGCTCACCATAGGTATAATCGCCTGTATCAATAACCGTAAGGGCATTAATCTGACCTACCATAGCGCCTTTAGTTGGCAGGTTTATAAAATTATCATCAAAACTTTGAGCCGAATATATTTCAGAGCTATTGTGACGGAATTTTAATTTTTCCAGTGCTTTAGCTATAGCTGCAGCATTCAATGTAGCTTGACCTGAATATACTTTTGCTTGACCTAATAGTTGCCTAAACTCCAACATACTTAAACTTAAGCGTTGTTGATGTTCAACCAAACGAGAGCTATACCAAAATAACGGTAACAAACTTGATGGTTCTAATTCAACAGATTCTGCTTGGGCAAGCACGTTCAACCATTGCACATAAGACGATTCAGGATGCTGTGTTAGATCAACTTCATTACTCATTTCAGCCAGCAATGGAAAATGGCGATTAAAATTTCGGTCTTCAACTCTAAGCTGGCTATACGATAAACCAGAGCCCACAAGTACAATTTTACAATTCAGTGGAATAGGAGTTAACTCATTATTAATACGATAAAAGCCATCGTGGATAATTTGCATCAACAAATCCCACAAACTCTCGCGCTGCCATAATGATGCTAAGCAAATAAACACGAAATGATTTTTGGCTAGTGCACCAGGTTTATAAACACTGGATTTATCCGTTTTAAGCATTCTACCGAGCAAATCAGCACGGCGAATAGTCCCTTGTAAATAGCAAGACAATGATTCTTGTTTAGCGATAATGCCGACATGTTCAGGAGGGAGTGTTTGTTGCCACTTAAACTGAATATCTGCATCTTCTTGCTGTTTTTTAGTCGCAACAAGGTAATGATTTGAAGGCGTGTTAGCTTGAGTTACCAACGCATCAATAAATAGTGATCTATCTACCCCTAAAAAATCAGCAAGAAATAAATGTTGCGAATTTGTTTTGCTCATTAATTTGAATGTTTCAACCACTCGTTCTTGACCAAGCAGTATATGACTTGGAAAAGAAACTGAAGTCGATGCATCAGGTAAATGATATTGAGGAGCGAGTTTGGCACTAGGCAGTAGCGTTGAATTCATATAGTGGTAATTTAGCTGCGACAACGAAAAATAATGAGATGATATTAGCATAAAGCACCACAAAAGCCTTAGCAGATTCAACTCTTCTAGCTTACCTGGTGTTGTTGAAGTGATTCAAGTCCATAAAAGAGTCGCCAACGAGTTTTGTGTTGATTAAAAAAGTCTCGATGATGACAAAAATATGAGCATGCTGATTAAATGCTATGCACTCAGGTGTTTTTTTTAACTTTATGGTTTACAAGCAAACGAGTTACTTATATTATTCAGCCCGTTCGGAGGGATGGCAGAGTGGTCGAATGCACCGGTCTTGAAAACCGGCAACGGTTTATCCCGTTCTAGGGTTCAAATCCCTATCCCTCCGCCACATTCAAATAAAAAGGCCTTATCGAAAGATAAGGCCTTTTTATTTGGGCGTAAGATAGGACTCTGAACCCCGGGTTCCTCTTTATTAAAAGCAAGCTATCCCTCTTCTAGATTCAAGACCAAATGCCAAACCGACAAATATAAGGCCTATGTATTTGGGCGTAAGATAGGACTCTGAACCCCGGGTTCCTCTTTATTAAAAGCAAGCTATCCCTCTTCTAGATTCAAGACCAAATGCCAAACCGACAAATATAAGGCCTTTTTATTTGGGTGAAAGATAGGGCTCTGAACCCCCGGGTTCCTCTTTATTAAAAGCAAGCTATCCCTCTTTTAGATTCAAGACCAAATGCCAAACCGACAAATATAAGGCTTATTTATTGGGGCGCAAGATAGGATTTTGAGCCCAAAGGCTCCTCTTTATGAAAAGCAAGCTATCCATCCTCATTAACAATTTTGAGCTTTACCTGCATTAAGTGAATATTGTGAGCATTGATACCGAAAACGACGACAAGGCACCACAAATTGCCAGCGCAGGCTGTGCGTTTAAGAATCCCCTCCAAAAAACACAACTCATCCTCATATTTGATGGCTATCAAGTTTCTCAGCTGTGCTGAATTTCGTAGGTTATCGATAAGTTACTAATTCAAATATAGTTTTTGGATGTGTCGATTGAAGTTGATGAATTGAGTACATCGAGCAGAGCTGTCGCCAAAGCAATGGAAATGAGCTATGTTACTTGTTCAGATGATGGGTGGCACAGTGTTTTCTACCGTTTAGGTCTTGGATATAGTGTAAAAAACTGAAGCTCTAATCTCATTTTGTTTTTCGTTTTATTAATATTTTTTTCGCTCATTAACTAAGTGATTTGCTTTGATACTTAATCAAGCTTACCTTATATTAAAGAATATCTGTTCGTTAAAACTGTTTTAGTATTGAAGTTAAAAAACAGTAATAAGTAGACTTTTGTGATTGATTAAAAGGCAAAAAGTTCTTATTTACAAAAGCTGATTAATCCATAACTTTTTATCCCAAACAGTATAAAGGCCATGCACAAGAATACGATAAGCCAAGAGGTTAATGAGTTAGTTTTAGATGCGACTAATGTTGGCGTCTGGGATTGGCGTGTTGAAAATGATGGTCTTGTTTGTAATGAACGTTGGGCTGAGATTATAGGATATACCTTATCGGAGTTAATGCCTGTTGATTACCAAACTTGGCTAGATGTATTGCACCCAGATGATTTGCCTAGAGCAATTAAAAATTATGACTATCATTGTCAAGGCCAAAGCGAACTTTGTGAGTTAGAAGTTCGTATGAAACACAAAAGCGGTCATTATGTTTGGGTATTGTCTACAGGCAAAGCTATTGCATGGGATGTTGAAGGCAAGCCGACACGAATGATTGGCATGCACCAAGAAATAACCTTTCGTAAGCGGCAGGAAGAACTACTTGCAACCACAACCGAGTTATTGAGAGAATCTCAAGAGATAGGCAAGCTAGGTGGCTGGCAACTCAACTTGCATAACGGTGACTTGATTTGGACAGATGAAACTTACAGAATTTATGAAACAACTCCGCAAGAATATATTCCTACCGTTGAAATGGGGGTAAGTTATTTATTACCCGATTCCAAAAAATTATTCCAAGAAGCGCTTGATGCTGCGATTCAACTTGGCGAAGAGTACGACTTAGAGCTTGAAACTTATACCACCAAAGGACGAAAGATTGACGTTAGAACGACTTGTCATATCACGTATGTCGATGGTGTTGCTGAAAAATTAAGTGGTATATTTCAAGATATTACCGACGCAAAAAATAATCAACGCAAACTTGAAAAAAGTAATCAGGTATTAAAAGAAGTAAATGAGAAGTTAAAGTTTGCAGCCAACTATGATCCACTAACACATTTGCCAAACAGAAATTTGTTAGCTGATCGAATGCAGCAAGCGCTTATCAAAGCGCAGCGTAATAGCAAACAAATAGCTATAGCCTTCCTAGACTTGGATGGCTTTAAAGAGGTAAATGATGCTTACGGTCATGATATAGGAGATGAGTTTCTTTGCCTTGTTGCAAATAGGTTTAAAACTGCAATACGAGAGGATGATACTCTTGCTAGGTTTGGTGGCGATGAGTTTGTTTTGATTCTTGATGATTTAGACTGTCATCATCAAGCAACAGAAATATTACAGCGAATACTTTCTTCAATTACAGAAATATTTATTATTGAAAATAAGCGCCTTTCTATAACTGTGAGTATTGGAGTGACATTTTTCCCACAGGATAATAGTTACCCAGACATACTTATTCGTCATGCTGATCAGGCTATGTATAGGGCTAAAGAGCAGGGAAAGAATTGCATTCATGAATTTGACTTTGAAAATGATGTAGCGATAAAACTCCAGTATCGAGAGTTAGAATACATAAGCAATGGATTTAATAACAATGAGTTTTTGTTATTCTACCAACCCAAAATTAATATGGAAACTAATGATATTATAGGTTTAGAGGCCCTTATTCGTTGGCAACATCCGACAGAAGGTCTTTTGTCACCCTTTCGCTTTTTGCCCTACATTGAAGAAGAGCCTCTAGCAATTGAGTTAGGTAAATGGGTAATTGACCAGGCAATAAAGCAGCATAATGAATGGCGACGCTTAGGAATAGTTATACCTATCAGTGTCAATGTCAGTCCATTACAACTTCAGCATGAAGATTTCATTAAACAATTAAATGAAATCTTATTTCTCAACACGAGTTTTCAAGCGGGTCAGCTTGAATTTGAAATTTTAGAATCCAGTATTATTAAAGATACTCAGCACATCGCTGAGGTTATTAGTCAATGTAAACAGTTAGGGATACGTTTTTCGTTAGATGATTTTGGTACGGGGTATTCATCTTTAAGCTATTTGAGAAAGTTAAAGACTGATATTATAAAAATAGATCAATCTTTTGTCATTGACATGTTAGATGATATGGACGATCAAGCCATTGTAAAAAGTGTCATTGAATTATCGAAGACCTTCGGTCGTTCTGTGATAGCAGAGGGGGTTGAAACCCAAGAGCATGGTCGGCAATTACTCAAAATGGGATGTCAATTAGCACAAGGTTTCGGTATAGCAAGGCCAATGCCAGCAAGCTCAATCCCTGAGTGGATTAATTTATGGAATGCGTCTCCTCCTTGGATTTGTAAATGAGCGTTATGAGTTAGTCTTTAGTGTGTGTTGATCTTTGTGTGAAAGCATAGGTAATCCCCCCTAAAAATAGTAGATTTCAAAAGTAGAATTTTCTCGTAATATATACGCAGGGAGATTCTGCATGAAAACATCAAAATTTAGCGACAGCCAAATCCTAGCAATCCTTAAACAAGCCG
>NZ_JACJDU010000074.1:0-12409 GCF_014163715.1 Shewanella sp. SR44-4
ACGAAGATAAGCATCGTTGGAAAACAAAAGCGATGCATGATGAATACATCGATGCTTGAGGCGGTATTAAAGGCTGGTTTTGGTGCTTAGGTTAAAAGTTAAGCACTCATGCGGTGGCCCTGGTTGGTTGAAGCAATGAAATGACATCACCTTTGTTAAGGTTTGCCCCTAAAGTCGTTTCTGCATCTACACTGAGCTCAAGGGTTTCACCTTGGTTAGTGACCAGTGTTAAATACCAGAATGAAAATATTAAATGACTTTCTTTAGTGACATACTTGCGCTTATATAAATATAAATTGGTAATCATCCCCGTCACAATAGACGATCTGGGATAGCGCACTTTTAACTCCGTCAGAATATCGGGTGAGATTTCTTCAACGGTTGATCGCTGGTTTTTTACTGCCACTTCTTTACCACAATCTTCGCAGAATTTGTCTGAGGCAAAAATAGGTTTAGTACAGTGTTGCATGTATTACCTCTTAGTTATTGATGGTATCAATGAAGATTAAGTGAAAATAAACTGCCGAACCGCAGTAATTTATTAAACTCGTTAATTCAAAATAAAGATGCTGAGTTGGATATGGTAAGTATTTATCCCGAGCTTTGGTTATTAAACATAGTTTTTTAATGCTAAAACCAACAGCTACGTAATAACCAATAAAAACAGTAAAACTATTTTATAAAATTTTTTAATCAGAGGGTTTAAAAAGATAGTTGAAAAAGAAGGTTTAATCGGATATTTATTCGAATGGTTTAACTTAGCTTGAACTTAAGCTAGTGAGATGATCTGTGGTAGAAAGGGTGACTCAAATGAGTTTTTTGTTCGATATCATGGTAAGTCATTACAATTAGGCATAACTGTTAGCCTTCAAAGTAAGTCATCACCGTTTGTTACCATTGTCCGACTGATAAGGTTATTGTTCTGGAAAAAAAAGATCGCAAGTTTAATATGCATTTACTATCACGATCTGAGGTAACAGAGCATTTTACAACAGTCTGTCATTAGTCCGTCTCTGCCATTAACTCGTGCTCAGTTGATGCGGTATTTATCTCAACGGCATAACGTTTAGCGTCGCGTAAAATGCGTTGTAACCAGTAATTGTCAGCGGCGGGATTTAACTTAGCATTGTAATCGTACATTTCTTGTAGAGTGCGTTGGGCATTATTATTATCGCCACTTTTGCCATAGGCTTTGGCTAGGTCAAAGCCAACTTGTTGATAATAAAATGTTGGATATAAAAAGGCATAACCGCTTAGTACAATGCGCTTAATGCGTTCAGCCAGTGTAATAGCCCGTTGATATTGCTCGGTGTTAACGTAGGCAGTAATTAAATATGATGCAGTATCTAATAGCTTGTCTTCTTGTGGGGCCAATTGCTTGATGATGTTGGCATCGTCTTGATTGATCTGCATCATCGCCAGCGGCTGGAACTCCTTATAAATGTTAAGATTAAGTGATGCGGTTGCATTATTGTGTGTCAGCAGGCTGTGCAATTCATCGACATAGGGTTTGGTCGCTTGAACTCGCTCGGTGTTGGCATAGTGATAAATCATGTAGAGCACAAAGTTAATGTAATTATCCATGTACTCGATGTTGATTGCGCCTGCCTGATAAAATTGCTGTTTAGCAATGTGATAGCCTTGCAATAATAATTTATCTGCCTGCGCCATTTCACCGCCAAGCTCGTAAACAAAGCTCAGTGACTCCAGTTTTTCTCCATAGTTAAAGCTGTCAGCACCGTGATGTAATGTGATTAAATCAAGCTGCTTATTACGGTATAACTTGGCCGAGGCCAGGTTGCCTTCATTTTCAAATGCCCTCGACAACCCATTATAAACCGTTGCGATATAAGGGTGCTGCGCACCGTAAAACTGGATAATATCGGGCAACGCCTGCATGAGTATCTCGCTGGCCCGCGGTGTCTCGGTAATATGACCGGATGTTATTGCTCGTGTATACCACTTTAAAACTTCAATATATTGCTTGTCGTGAGCCGGAATGAGTGGCAGCAGCTCTTGTGCTATCAGCACAATATTACTTAGAGTGTCGTGGTGATGTTGTTCGTCAATGGCCTCAGGCTCTTGCGATGCTGTCAATAGAGATGCATCTAATAAACTAATTTTTTGCGAAAGAAAGCTTATGCGCTCCTTGGTTGTTAATCTTAGCGTGTTGCGCGCCAGAGCCTTGTCGATGTTGTCGATAATTTGCTTGGCTCGGGTGAGGCCTTCGGCGCCTTGAGTCCACCTCAAAGAGTATATAGAGGCCAGCTCTGCCAGTAAGATCAGTTTATTGATGTGGTCGCTGCCAGCCTGTGCGCTAATGTGTTGCTTGAGTGTGTCGACAAAGGCGAGGGCTTTCACGTTTTGTTTCGTTCGTTGATAGCTGTCAATAAGTTGCAGTGATAACGGCAGTTGGTGCTGAATGTCGTACAACAGGTATTCTGGCGTGTTGATGATGCCGGTGAGCACTGTGATGGCATCTTGATGCTGGCCTTGTCCGGTGTAGCTTTCGGCAATGACTTGCAATAAGGCTAATTTGGCGCTGCTGCTTAAGGTGGTTGAGGCCAGAATGCTTTCATAACCTTGTGCCAGCATGTCTTTGGCGGTCAGCTCTTTAGCTTGGGTTTGGGTCGGGTCAGCTTGTTTGAATATGTTGGCTAATTGATTGGCGACCTCAGTGGCATTCACTTGCTCTTGCTCTGCTTTTTGTTGCGCAGCAATGGCGCGATTTCGCTCTTGTAACACTTGCTCATTTTGCAGCTTAAAGGATATTCCCGCACCGATGACCATGACATAGACCGCAGCCAGCAGCGGTTTTCTCACTAACCATTTTTTACCGCGTTGCAGCGGTGAAAAATTCACAGAGCTGGCAAAGTGCTTTAAGGTTTTATGAATGTCAGACTTAAAGGCGGCCACCGTGGGATAACGCTCGCTTGCTTGAGCTGACATGGCTTTGGCAATAATGCGCCGCAGGTCATCGACCATCGCCCATTGTTGTAAGCGGGTAATGCTCACCACCTTAGGGTTTATCGACAGCGGCGTTGTGGCCCCTGCTTGAATGTCGCTAACCAGTTGACCAATGTGTTTATGTTCAATATCAAACGGCAGTTGTTCGCTGAGTAACATATACAGCAATACGGCTAACGAATATTGGTCGGTGGCTAAGGTTAATGTTTGCCCGGTTAATTGTTCAGGCGAGGCGTAGGCCAGACTCAGCGCCCGTAAGTAACGTTTTACGCTGTCTTGCTGTGATTCTTGCTCGTTGTGTTGCAAGGTTTTGGCAATATCAAAGTCGAGTATTTTTACTACGCCGTCTTTGTTCACCAAAATATTAGCCGGTTTAATGTCGCTGTGGGCGATATTGATTAAGTGGGTTTTACTGATGGCGTCACACACGTCTAAAAATAAATGAATCCGTTCAATAAAGTTGAGTTGGTGCGCTCGGCAATATGCATCAATGGGCAGGCCGGCAACATATTCCATCACTACATAATGCAAGCCAGACTCAGTGGTGCCGGCATCGTACACCTGGGTAATATTAGGGTGATTTAATCGGGCGAGTATTTGGGCCTGGTTATGAACCAGTTGAGAGCCCACCACATGAACAATCGAGGGAAACAAAAACTTAATCGCCACTTGCTGTTGCATCATGCCATCGTTACGCTCAGCCAGAAACACAATTCCCATGCCGCCTTCACCAATGATTTGGCTTAAGGTATATACGCCCAAGTGTGTGCCAAGCAAGCGTTCCAGCTGTTCGTCGCCAGTGATGTGCTGAGCTTGTTGGGCGATCAGCTCATGCCATTGGGTTTTATCATTGGCACTAAAATGGCTCGCCAACATCGGCGTGAGTTTATTGGCTAGCGACACATCAGTAATATGCTCGGCAAAGTAGGCCGCATGTTGACTTTGGGGTAAGTCGATAAGACGTGAAAAGTGATCAAATAAGGCGGTTGAATCCATTTATCTGCCTACTACTTTAAAAAAATAAATTACTGATATTTTATTCTTATAATCAGCAGCTTGAATTTACCTTTTTATAACAATTAATCGGTTTAGGCAAGGTTAACAGTATTTAATGTTTATTAACTTAATCAATTAATTGATGATATTTAATTGAAGACATCGCAATTTTACCGCCAGTGCTGATTTCTATTGCCTGCGCTTTTAAGATAACGCCTTGGATTTTTAGCATGATGATGGCAATCTTTTCTTTGGCAAGTTTTCTAAAATGTACTTCTACCATGAGGTTCGTCTCTAATTTTGCTGTTTTGATTCGACTAATAAAGCCATAACCGGTAAAAATTTTTATGCTTTTACTCGCGGCATTAAATTCAATGCTTTTAGTGAGCGAGTTCCAATAACAAGAGAGTTGCTGGCCTTGGTAATTGGTGGATAAGATGATTGTTTTCATGATAGTAATCTTACTTTTAACCAAGACTTTGCAAAGGCGATATCTTTTTCTGCACTTGAAATGCTAATCGATAAAATATCGGAGATCTCTTTGGTGAGTAGGCCGCCAAAATATTTAAGCTGCATGCTTTGTGCTTGCCTTGGGTGCTCTGTTTCCATTTGCTGTAATGCGTTGCCTAAATCCAGCATCTTTTGGTCTTGTTCTGAAAACTCAAACGCCGCTTCATCCTGTATATTATCAAATGTGGTTAATTCGACTTGTCGTTTTTGGGCTGCATTTTTCCTAGCTTGATCGACTAAGATATTATGAACAGTACGTGCAACCATTAAAAAAAACTCTTTACGATTACTAAAGTATTCACCGTTACCATTTTCAAGTTTTATATACACTTCATGGACTATGGCGGTAGTGGAATTTATGTGTTCTTCAATACTGTGTTGACCAAATTTATTCGAGACCTTCATCCTTTGTCGCGATGCTAATTTGCGAAGGTGATCATAAATAAGCACATACAAATTGTCTTTTGATTTAGGGTTACCTTCAGTCCAATCTATTATCGCCTTGGTAATGTCTTCCTGCATAAGTACCTCGTAGAGTCATTGTTTAAATATGCTTCATAAAGAGTACTTTATGACTTTTGAATCATATAATCAGACCAAGCAAATAAACAGTTACGTTTTTTTCAACGAAAACCGTAATACAGAGTGTAAATACTTTTATCAATAAGAGCTTGTCGTTTTTAACAACACTTACTGTGTTATTGCGGGTCTTAAAAAGCTTCGTCTGAAAGTGACATTTCACGAGTTGTGCTATGAAATATTAAAATACTTAAGCGAGAGCAAGTCATAATGGCTCACGGGTATCTTTTATGTAATATTAATTTTATCAAACGTGATGGACAATAATTACGCAACATTTTACTCAATAGCCTGAAAGCGATAAGTCTGTTTAGATTGAATGTTATATGGTCAAAAATGATAAAATATCAATGGAATTGAGGGTTGAAGGTTACGAAATGAAAAAGCGACACTACATTATGATAATTCGTGTCGCTTTTCGTTTAGGCCTTATATGCACATGAGCATACAGGTGACTTAATAATCTGATCTGAGATTAATTAGTACGGTATCGACTTAGAATTTTACCCAAATCAGCTGATGCTTTTGCAAGATCTTTAACACCACTTGAAGACTGTTGCGATAAGCCTCTAATAATATTTGATTTCTGTCTTATGTCCGTCAGCTCTTTTGCAATGTCATTGGCCACTGCACTTTGTTCTTCTGACGATGTAGAAATTTGGAAACTCATGTCCATAATTGAATTTGCTGATTCAGAAATGGCATTAATATCGGTTCCAATATTAGTAATTAGATCGCTACTGGTTTGTGCTTGCTTGACAGTATCTTGAGTAATGCTGTCAATATTGAGCGTTTCACTTTGCAGTAATTCAATCATTTTATGAATTTCAACCGTCGCAGCCTGTGTACGACCGGCAAGGGTTCTTACTTCGTCAGCAACCACCGCAAAACCACGACCCATTTCACCTGCACGTGCCGCTTCAATTGCTGCATTTAATGCCAGTAAGTTGGTTTGATCTGAAATAGCATTAATGGTGGTGATCACTTCATTAATATTAGTCGCATTAATTTTTAAGGTATTGACCGAATTTGATGTTTGTTCAATGTAGGTCGATAACTGCTTAATTTCATTAATCGCACGCTTAGCACGGTCATAACTCTGACGTGTATACTCCGAATCTTGTTCTACTCGTTGAGTTGAATTTCGAGCGATATTAGAGACTTCGGCAGCTGATGCCGTCATTTCTTCCATTGCTGTAGCAACCGAGTCAAGTGAAGCATATTGTAAATCAATTTGTTCAGCGCTTTGTACTGCTTCATTGGCGAATGAGCTCGAGGTTGTTTGCAATGTATCGGCACTTTTCTTCACTGCAACAACGAGATCGGTCAATGTGTCCATGGCTTTATCGAGTGCGCAACCAATGGTACCGAATTCATCACGACCAGGATGGAAACCTAAGCGAGAAGTTAAATCTCCTTTAGCAATTTTTTCCGTGGTATCCCATAACACCCAAAGTGCACCACCAAGGAAAGTGGCCGTCCAGTAAATCACCACTACAAAAGGTATTATCCATAAGAATGACATTAATAGTGATATTAATGCAGCTTGTTTAGCATTGGCTTCTTGTCCAGAAACTGATTCGCTCAATGTATAATATTGACCATCTAATGCATATACAGCGGTAATAGTATCTTGTTGGCGTGTACTGGTTTGCGAACGTTCTGAAACTTGCAAACCTAATTGTGAAGCCTGATCTAGCTTGCTTGTCGCATCAAGTGTTTGGACCGTAGCAGCGGTTTTTTGTTCTAAAACATGCAACGATTGCTGTTCAATATTTTCAATTTTACTAAAGTAACCACTAATCGATACACTTGATAAAATGATTAGGAACAGTCCGAAAATAGCCCAAAATTTATCGTTAATGGACATTTTGATGAAAAGTTTATCGATATTTCTGAAATCAACTTCTTTCATGGTTTGAGTACCTAAACCTGTGAATACAATAAATTCAAATACTAGATGAGCTTTTAGTATTTTGTTGTGACCAACATGACATCGAGTCATGATCCATATCGACAATAACTCACATACCTTAAGTGATTTATTGGTTTTTATTCATGGCATTGAACATACAACGAGTGTTGGCGGTTAATGTTATCGTAATAATTGGATAAAAACCTTACATTTTCAAGATGATTTTATGACATGAGTTAAAATATCAAACAGCATGTTGTATTTTTTTAGTTTTTTTGAAGATAAATGTTACAAAACTTATCTTTTTGGACCTAAGTGTGGCTATGTCTTGTTTTTCCTATAAGCGTTGTTTTAATTGAAGTATTTTTGATTTTATTTATCATCGTTTTCTAATGGAGATAAAATTACTTGCTAATCAATTAGATATGGAATTTTTTTCCCCCATTAATGTGATCAATGTTCTTTTTTATGTAAACAAACTTTGGGACAATCGCCCCGCATATTACAAAAAAATAGCATTTACATTACAAAATATGGGGTTTATAAATGAAAGGACTAACTAAACTAACGGTAGTTTCACTCGCCGTTGCCGCAGCATTACCTATGATGGCTAATGCTGATGCATTGATTTTGTCGGATACAGCCGCATTTACTTG
This sequence comes from Shewanella sp. SR44-4, assembly GCF_014163715.1. Lineage (NCBI taxonomy): Bacteria > Pseudomonadati > Pseudomonadota > Gammaproteobacteria > Alteromonadales > Shewanellaceae > Shewanella > Shewanella sp. SR44-4. The sequence continues at coordinate 7,624 of NZ_JACJDU010000074.1, forward strand.
TGATGGTGCCACTCTTACCAATATTTATGACATTCAAGGCGCTGGTGATTCGAGCCCATTGATTGCCAGTGGTAGCTTTGAGTCGGCCAATGAAGTCACTGTAAAAGGGATTGTTACTGCTACAAGTGACAGCTTATATAAAGGTTTCTTTATTCAAGACATGCAAGGTGATAACTCGCCTTACACTTCAGACGGTATTTTTGTCTACTTGAACGAAGCGGCTCCTGACACTATTCAACCAGGCACTGAAGTGTGTGTGCAGGGTAAAGTAAACGAGTCTTACGGCTCAACTCAGATTAACCTTAAAGACGACCAAAAACTTGAAGTTGGCGTATTAGGTGACGCACCTGCCGCAGTAGAGTTTTATGTTGCTGATGGCGAAACGCTAGCGCAAGCATTAGAGCGCGTTGAAGGCATGAAAGTGAAGCTGGATGCGGGTAGTGAAATGAAAGTCACTCGTACCTTTAGCTTTGACTATGCAAGCTACCGTAACAATATGGTGTTGTCGCATAAAGCACCATTGATGAAACCAACTCAAGTATTTACGCCAAACTCAGCAGATTCTATTGCGTTGGCTAAAGCTAACACAATAAACCAGTTATTTGTTGAATCTGATTACAAGGCTAAAAATGGCGAAGTGCCTTACTTTCCAGATTTTAATGCTGAAACAGGTTATATCCGTGTAGGTGACCAATTAACTAACCTTGAAGGTGTGATCGGTTATAGCTATAACTCATATCGCATCTTAGCGACTAATACGATTACTGCGGGTGACTTTATCCGTGTAAACGATCGTACCGAAGCACCAACAGTTGCTGAAATGGGCGATATTCGTGTGGCGAGCTTTAACGTGTTGAACTTCTTCAATGACGTAGTGGGTGGCGATGCTAACCCATCAAACAGCAATCGTGGTGCGGTACTTGAAAATGAAATGGTATTGCAACGCACTAAAATTGTGAACGCACTAGTAGCCATGAATGCTGATGTAGTTGGTTTAATGGAAATTGCTAACAATGGTTTTGGCGAGTTAAGTGCCATTCAAAACCTTGTTGATGCACTGAACGCAGAATTAACTGATGATCAAGCGTATCGCTTTGTTGAAATTGAAGATGCTGATAAGTATGAAGACAAATTCATCGGCAGTGATGCGATTACAGTTGGCATGTTATATCGCCCAGCCCGTATTACATTAGACGGCGCGGCAAAAGTGATTGCGACGCCAGAACAACATGCTGCAGAAGGTGCGCAAACCCGTGAGAAAGATGGCGTTGTTGAGCAAAGCCCGAGTTATGAAAAGTTCCAACGTCATAGCTTAGTGCAAACCTTTAGCATTAACGATGAAAAGTTAACTGTTGTGGTTAACCACTTAAAATCGAAAGGTTCAGGCTGTATTGAAGACTGGGCTGAATTTAACGAAAACGGTGAGCCAGCGGATTTACAAGGAAAGTGTAACTCTTTCCGTGTATCAGCAGCTAAAGTACTCGGTGAGTCGCTAAAAGATGTGGAAGGTGATTTATTAGTTATTGGTGACTTAAATGCTTATGGCAAAGAAGACCCTGTAGCCGTATTAACTGACTATGATGCATCAACCACAGATCATGTTATCCGCACCGCATCTTGGACTACCTTAAACGGTAAAGTGTATGAGCGTTCAGGTAGTGTTATCGAAAAAGGGTATGGTTTAATTAACCTAAATACTCAAGCACATGGTGCAGATACTTACTCATACAGCTACAACGGTGAGTTAGGTAACTTAGACCATGCGTTAGCCAATGAAAGTCTAGCGGCTAAATTGGTCGGTATTGATGACTGGCATATCAATTCTGTTGAATCTAACTTATTTGAATATGGCAGCAAGTACACTGGTGATCTGATTAAGTCAGAGGGGCCATTCTCTGCTTCTGATCATGATCCTGTCATCATTGCATTAAGCTACCCTGCGCCAGTAACACCAACTCCTACACCAACACCAGAGCCTGTTCAAAACAGCGATGGTGGTAGCTTAGGTTACTTTGCGTTGATGTTATTAGGTGCACTAGGTTTACGCCGTCGCAGTTAATTTTTATTGACTGTTTAAGCACCAATAAAAAAGGATGACCATTGGGTCATCCTTTTTTTGAATATAGAGTGAACGTTACACGATCAAATCATACTGCTCACGTAGCACTTTAATAATGTCCGCTTTTGGGTTTGCTGGTAATGGAATGTTTGAACCTGTGACTTTTTCTGCAACACCAATATAAGTGCGCGATACATTCATCATTGCGTCTAATGGTAAGTCATTGTCACGAGCAAGCGCTTCACGCTCTGGCATTCTGTCTTTGTTTAGCAAAATGTCGGCATCGTCAAAATGATTCAGTAAGAACTGGCGGAAGCCTTCTTTTGAGTTTTCAACAATCTTGCCATCACGATAAGCGGCTCCGTCCCAAATACGTGATGAATCAGGTGTGCCGACTTCATCCATGTAAATCAGTTTTGATTGACCATTTTTGTCATTGACGTAGCCAAACTCAAATTTAGTATCGACAAACACTTGATCAAGCTTTGCTAGCGCATCTGAGATCACTTTAAAGCCTTGCTTTAACAAGGTTTCATACAAGTCGATATCCTGTGGTTTTTCAAATCCAAAGGCTTGGTAGTTAGCTTCAATATCGCTACGGCTAATGTTAACGTCATCTTGCGCAGGCACGCCCGGGATGCCGGTTAAGATACCTTTGGTTGACGGGGTGATCAGTAACTCTGGCAGTTTTTGATCTTTGCTTAACCCTTCTGGCAAGGTGATACCGCAAAATACCCGTTCGCCTTTTGAATAAGCACGCCACATTGATCCGGTAATGTATTGGCGACAAATCGCTTCTACTTTAATTGGGCGGGCTTTTTGCACTATCCATACAAAAGGGTGCGGAATATCTAGAATATGGCTGTCAGCTAAACCATTTTCGGCGAATAAACCAAACCAATGATTTGAAATCGCATTCAGTGCAGCGCCTTTACCTGGAATACCCTGCAAGTTACCTTCGCCATGAAAAATACAATCGAACGCCGAGATCCTGTCGCTGATCACCATAATTGCTAGCGGAGTATCTTCAGGTACATCGTAACCTTTGTCGCGGATTAAGCGGCGACTGTCTGTGTCGGTTAACCAGTAAACACTGCGTACTTTGCCACTGTGGACAGGCTTGTCGGTACGGATAGGTAAATCATTGTTCACGGCAAGAACGGAATCGGCAAGATTCATGCGAGTGTTCCTTAGGTAGTAGGGTACATAGGTTTTTATGGCGGCTATTTTACCTGCATTCAAAGCGTTTGCACGATAAAAGGAGGGGTTGAAATAGGCTTTTTTGTTATGCGAACAATCAAGGGTAAGGTTAACCTTTCTTGATAAAGACTTTATTGGGTTATTCAGGCAGAATTCACGCCTTAATGATGTGATGGATAAACCAACGTGAACAGTGAACAAGAAAGCGCGAATGCCCGTTTAGGACTGATATTTGTTTCTATAGCAGTATTTTTCTGGGGTATTTTGCCTATAGCATTAAAGCTATCAGGTGGATTCATTACACCAGTTACTCTGACCTGGTTTCGGTTTGTCATGGCGTTAGTCGTGACCTTATTAATTCAATGGCGCTTAGGTGCATTACGTCAATTTGTCGGTTTACCTTCATTAGTATGGTTGAAATTGGTGCTCGCTGGCGTGCTGTTGATGTGCAATTACGTGTCGTTTGTTTATTCGTTGGGATATCTAGCTCCAGGCACTGCACAGCTTAACTTCCAAACTGCGCCTTTTTTCTTGGCATTTGGTGGGGTGTTGTTTTTCAAAGAGCGTTTTAATGCATTTCAGTTAAGTTGTTTTGCCACGCTTGGACTGGGCATGCTGATGTTTTTCCATCCGCAGCTCGATTTAAATCAAGCAAGTGATCATCAAGTGTTGGTTGGGATTATGATTGTGCAGTTTTCGGTGATGTCGTGGACCAGCTATGCTTTGTTACAAAAGTCGGTGAGCCAACGACTGTCACCCAGTAATGTACTGTTATTTATTTACGCATTAGGCATTGTGCTTATGGCGCCATTTAGTGACTTTAGTCAGTTTGAAGCGATGACGCTCGATCAATGGTGGATAGTACTTTTTTGCGGCGCCAATACTTTGATTGCGTATGGCTGTTTTGGTCAAGCAATGCAATATTGGCCCACGGCACAAGTCAGTGCCATGTTGGCATTAACACCGGTATTGAGTTTTACTGCGACAGAAGTAGTGGTCAATCTTGGTTGGTGGAGCGGGGTATTTGCCGGTGCCGATATTGATGTGTTGTCATTTGCTGGCATCGTTATGATTGTGTGTTCGGTGTTTGCCGTGCAAATTGTCCCCTTGTATCAAAAGCGTAAGCAGGCCAAAGCGTTCAGGACTGTATTGTAAATAGTCGCTAGGCATTAACTATGTTGCGCAAGGTAATAGAGCGTTAAGCCAAATGCGCTAAATAGTGTGCCGCCAATTATCATCATCCACAATAAGGTTTTATCTTGTTTAGCTGATTTTGTAGCGTCAAGGAATGGCGAGCCAAATATTTGTGCAACGACGAGTAAAAAATCCATTTAGATTACCTATCGGGTTAATTCATTCGAGAATGATAATATTACCTACATTCTTGCAGTAACCAAATTAATTAACCTGAGATCGGTTTAAGCCATAACAACAATAGCGCCAAACTCAGCATTCGTAATATTGAGTTGTGGCTTAGTTTCTTTCAGTTGATAGGCAATCAATCCGCCTATCATATTCAACATAAAA
>NZ_JACJDU010000075.1:0-12167 GCF_014163715.1 Shewanella sp. SR44-4
AATCTTCATCATTATTCTTCGTCATTAATCTTCATCATTATTCTTGACCACTACTATTCATCATTAAACTTGACCACTACTATTCATCACTAATCATCACCCTTATGTCATCAATCCCTAACTTAAACACCTGGGCGCATATTGCCTAAACATCATCAAACGGCACTCTCATATCGCCCAGTTCCCAACGCTGATTAATTTAAAGCTAAAATCTGGGTCACTTCTATGGTCACTTTTTAGGGGGTTAGACTATGACACCCCTGTGATGACAGCCTTCAGAGCTAGCTTTCATGGCTCTGCCATGGGGTCGGAGATTGGAATCATCTCATAACACAGGAGGATACCGACCAAATCTAAAATAAAAATAAACGTTAATTTGATTAATCCGGTCAAACTCCAAACTTGTATCCTTTTTAATCTCAACATCCATCGGCGTTATATTTAGCTCCCTTTGCGCATAATAACGCTACAACGTTTGCATGCCCTTGCTGCTTGGCGCGCATTAAAACGGTTCGGCCTTTATTATCGCGTAAATTGACATCTGCACCTTGGGCTAATAACAGCTGCATGATGTCGATGTGTTGCTTGTCGGCAGCGTAGAACAATGGCGTAAAATGCTTATTATCATATCGATTGACCTCAGCACCATGAAAGAGGAGTGTTTGCACTATCTTGAGCTGACCTTGCTCTGCCGCAGCCATTAATGGTGAAAAATCATCACTGTTTGTGCCATTAACATCAGCTCCGTTATCTAGTAAAAGACTAATAGATTCAATATCGTTATGCTCAATGGCCAGTAATAGTGGCGTCATCTTACTTTCAGCGCTTTGTAACTCAGTTTCAGCGCCATGTGAAAGCAATAAACTCACCATTGCCACATTGCTAGTGGCAACCGCATATAACAAAGGAGAGGTGCCGCCATTATCTTTGATATTTATATCAGCGCCATGGTTGAGTAATAACGTGACTATGTTTAGGTGCGATCGATTTGCCGCCCAGTTAAGTGCGGTATGGCCTGTTCTGTCTTTTAAATCCACACTGGCACCTTGTTTAAGCAGTGTATTAACCACGTTTTCATGACCACTCAATGCCGCTAGCATTAATGCTGTTCGCCCTATTCTGTCTTTTGCTCTGGCATTTGGGCTTGATCCTTGCTTGAGTAATGCTTTTACCGCTGGCTCGTCGCCAAATGCGGCTGCATGAAGTATTCCTTTGCGCTGTTGGTTAATGATCGCACGTGTTTTGACCTTATTTGCTGAAGCATCAACCGATGGTTTATTTGTCTGTACATCACTATTTTGTTCGGTTGGTTTAGTCTGTACTGGAGACGTATCAGCTGGAGTAGTCTCTATTGATTCAGCCGGAAAGCGTGGCGGATGTTGATATTGCTGATGTTGTGGGTAAGCCGAGTCTCCCTCACCGCGGTAGCCAGGAAAACCTACATCTGCACCACTTTTGCGCTGGTTATCTATGATTGATGGCGCTTTTGATTGACTCTCTTGGTTGTTGATTATGGGTTGAGCATCAGATACAACCTCCTTCTCACCACGATAATTGGGATCACCTTTGCCAAGCTTGGGCATATTTTTTTGGTAATCGTGACCCATTGCCGGTTTTTTCGCACTTTGCTTAGGCGCTGGCGGGGTTACTGCAGGGTTTGCTATTACTGGCGTGACTGGCACTGCCGGAGTTATGATGGCTGGCGTGACAGCTGGCGTAACTAGCTCCGGCGTGGTTGCAGTAGCCGGTGGAATGGTAGTTGCGGGTTGAGTTGGATCGCTGTTTTCTTCAGCGAATAACGAGGTAATCGCCGAAGATAAAATAATGGCCGAGACAAAGATTATTCGTATGATGCACATTTGCTATTCCTATCTTCTAAGTCCGTAAAGACCGTTAATAACAATATCAATTAGGTTAAGTTAAAAGGAGAGAAACAAAAGTTCTCCCCTTTGATTCACCTGCTAATCCTTAATTATCATCTACGGATTTTTGTTGTTGCGGTGGCAGTATCGTTATCACTATTAAGATCGCCTTCTGCTGTCACCGTCGCCGTCCAGCTAACAGCGGACGTTCTGATGATGTTGGCTGTCCAACTTGCATTTAATGAAATCGTATCTCCTTCAGCCAAGTCGCTGAAAGCCATCGGCGGCAGTTCAATAACCACGCCTTGGTTAGTGACTCCAGTAATGGTTACCTCACCACTGACACTACTGGGTTTAAGATTGCTCACATCGACAACCATTGCTACCGTTTGATTAAAGGACACTGTAGCTGATGCTGCAAAAGCAGTCAGTGCAACATCGACATCAGTATTCACCATAGGAACTTCGCCTTCATATTCGATAATGAGCTGTGCGTTATATAAGGCTGTTGATTTACTATCGCCCTTAATGTAAACCGCAAGGTCAAAATCTGACGTCATCGGTAAACCATTGCTGGTAACCGCCGGTTCGCCGTCCTCAGTGACAATAGTGACATACTCATTTGCCGTCACATCAACCCAACCTCTACTGGTTGCCAGCGGAGATATCTCTCCCTCTTCCCAATCCAGTAAATTGATCACTGTGGTCGTTGGCGTACCGACCTCATACTTAATATTTTCTTTGGCAAAAGGCGGCGCGCTACATTCAATCAACGGGATCTCAAGTCCAGGCAAGTCTTGACCAAACTTATTAGGTTTAAGTCTCCAGCGAGGGCCTGAGACAAGCTCACCGAGCGACGCATTTGGCAGTGCACTACCGATGAAATCCTGAATTTTTGGGTCAGGGTTAGCATCATAAGACCATTCAAAGGGGTCACGATTGATGGTGGTATAGTAAGCATTAGAATAGCCACCAGCGAGATCTGATGAGAATGCATAAGGGTGCTCTGCAGCGCTTTCACCTGGTGTAGCCAAAGGGTCCAGTGCTTTAGGGGTATTCTTTAATATTGTACCGACACCGATAAAGGATGGATCGAAAGCGCCACTTTCAGTATCGATTATATCGCTGTCGCCTTCATAACACGGAACAGTACTTTTCCATACGGCTGCGTCACCATCACCTTCAATTCTATAAGAAGGTTTACGCCCTGTTGCAGCTTCGTTTTCCAAGTCTTCTGGACGAAGTTGGTCATTAGGGTTATTGGTGATCCAGTGATTAACCACAAGCTCTGCACGAGTAACGACAAAGTTTTCTGTGGATGTTTTCCATTCTTCAGGAAGCGCCAACTGGGCATACATGCGGATATCGTTCGGCCGTTTATGTATTCCGCCCCAACCATAAAGTGGCTTACCATCATCTTTAAGCTGCACGGAATAATCACTGCTTAAGGCGATGTTATCGAGCATGTTGGTCTTGTCGTTAGGAAACATCTGGCACCCTTCAGGCTGACCATCTGTTTCACAGGGTATCGCATTGGTTAGGCGATAGGCTTGTTGTCCACCCACTAACACTTGAACATTATCATCTAGTGGCGCGCCAGCGCAGTCATACGACAGAGTGCCGTCTGGGGTTGATATAATGGCTTGGGTACCGTCTGGGCTGGCAAAAAAGTATGGAATGGTCTCATAACAACTAAGCGCATGTTCCATAACAGTATAATGCTCTGTTTCACATTTTACCGAGGTGCCACCGAGCCCTTGACACCATGTTCCTAATGGTGGTTTTACCTTGTATTTTTCGGTGGCGGCATTGGCAACTTGAATACCAATCACCCCTCCGCCTTCGTCAATATTACCAACGAATCCTTCGAGGTAATCACCATTGCGCGCTTTGGGCTGCGCGCCCAGAAAATCAACCACATAAAAGCCAAACTCGCTATCCACTGGATATAACATCACCCCCGACTTGTCGAGAAGCGCTGGATTATCATCAGGACAACTCACTGGGCCAAGGCCACAAATGATCGTTTGGTCGTCTGCGAAGGTCACTCCATTCAACCCTCCCAGTACGTCATTAACAGAAAACACATGCACTGGCGATTCATAAGCCACCGCACTTCCTATTGAGGCCAGCAATGCTAAAGAGATAGCAAGGGCAATCGGCCTTTTATTAAAGTATTTAACAAATAACATAACAACCTCCTGTAATTATTGTTGGGGTTAAACTAGTTAGACATAACGACCTCCTGGATTTATTTTTAACCAAAACACGTCAGCTCAGTGTCAACACCTACACGCACTGCAAATTAACAAACAGGTCGTCATTCGATGATGAAATGAATGACAAGTAAGTAATAAGTAGTAGGTTATTTTTACGGCTACACAATGCTATGTCTCACTTTTACAGCACTCGAGATATTTACTTATGCGCCTGCTATTAACCATAGAAAAATCATGGTTAAATTCAAGAGGCAAAAAATCATAAAAGTAACGCTAAACGCGTTTTTGGCGGGGGAAATCCTTCAACATCAATCTATTAAAATAATACGGGGTCAGATCAATAAAAAGTCATATTTTCATCGTTACTACTCAATAGGTTAGCTTCGTAATTCTTTTGAATGACACCTAAATAAAAATAGCGAGATCGGACAAAATAGGCTGTATTGGCTAGTAACATCGAAATGAATCAGAGGATGATATTATGGAGACAAAAACTACATTTTAGATACTACCAAAAGGTTATATTGAAGCGAAAATAGGGTGATTTTAACGAATAGATCATACTAAATAATTATTTATTTTTATAACTTATAACAATAAATACCTACAAAGTGATACTAAATCATTTTAAGTTTGGTGCGCATTGTTAATGGTCAAATACACACTTTAGATAACAAAAATCATAAGGGGAGTACAAGTTGCAGATTGAATAAAACCACCGTTTTGGAACTGTCACTCCGATGTAAGCATCGATAGTAACTTCACCAATAGATGGACTGGGAATAAAGCTGCGGTGATACGCATTTATAGTCAACAGTCGCATCGCGAATTAGACGGTAAGGTTAATACCAATGCGTCCTAAATGATTTTATTCATTTAAGACGCTAAAATGGCAATACTAAGGTAACGTACATTAGACAGGCATAATATTATTGAGCAATGTTACTAATTTGTATCACGGGATGGGTATTTGTGAAATTAACTATATCTGCCGCTATCACAGCTTGATGTGGGCCAAATGATTGTTTAAATGTTTCTACAGATTCAAATGTAAGATGACCCATTGCGATGTACATAGGAGGCTCACCGGGTACAACACTAGCAAGGCCAAGGTCTGCACTGGCTGAAATAAGTGCTTCACCTACTAAATCTGCAACAAGTGGTAAATGGGTTTTACAGTAGTAATCCATATCGAAAGTAGCACTTTCACTATTTGGGTACAATACACTGACTTTAATCATGACATTCTCTCTTTTATTAATCGTTAAGTTCTACAGTATTCAAACATAGTGGCGACAGATTAACACTTTGACGAAAACCTTATCTACACAATGCCCAGTCACCATATCGTTTTTTAAAATTGTTGCCCATGCTCATTGCTTCGTTTGCAAAGTGTTAGTTACATTTAATGAGGCTAGTCTACGCAACAACTTGTATAGGTACTTATCAGAAAAGCTCAGTTGATGGTCACTTTAGTCCAAAACGAATTAACGCGATCTCCATTGCTACATATTAAGGGGATTGCCGTTGGCGATACTCAGACGGCGAGCAACCGATATGTTTTTTAAACACACGATTAAAGGTTGATATAGATTCAAAGCCTGTTTGAAAAACAATGTCGGAAACCCGAGAGCTTGGTTCGTCTAGCAAACTAATGGCTTTATCAATTTTTAATTGGCTGATATGTTTTTTAGGGGACTGTCCATAAACCTCGTTGAATTTTCGTTTGAAGCTTGACACACTCATATGGCACAACGCGGCCAATTCATCGATGCTTACATCACTGAATAAGTGATGTTGGATAACTTGTTCGAATTTGACAAAATTAGGCTTAAACATCGATGCTAAAAAATCTAATTCTGATGGGGCTGACACCTTTTGGGTCATCAACAACACAAATTCACGTAACTTGGTTTCTATCATCAAGGGCGTTGCCAAATCAGGTGTGTCGAGCAATATAGAAATACTGTCCCGAAAATGTGTCAACAATTGGTCCACTTCTACTTGCTTTAAGTCGTAATCGACTTGATAGTCCGATTGGGTGAAATCGAAATGGAATAAACGTTGAAAAATATCGGGAAACAAAAAAACACCAATCACCTCACCACGGCCTTGCTCTAACTGGCCACTTACGGTTTCATAGAAATAATTGACGCATTTGGCAAGCAAGCCAATATCACGGTTTACCGTCAATACTCCTGTTGCAGTACGCACCTGGTACTCACCTTCGGTAAAAAAAGCAAAACATGCTTCGTTAGACGCAAATTCTCGAGCAAAACGCTTAAAAGCTGGAATAGTAAGTTTTTTAAAAACAACATGACCTTTGTATTCAAGTGTTTTCTCAATAGAGGAACCCTGCATGAATGAACTACCGCATAATTGAACAGTCGTTAAAGTATGTAATACAGCTGTCTTTTACGCCAGAGGTTTGTGGTTCAAGACCTAACGTTAAACGAAAAATAGCGCCATAAGTATTGGATAACAAGGCGCAGTTTCTTATATCTCGTAGCGTCATTCGTTACCTATATCAAGGTAATGAATACTCTATAAAAACTGATTTTTAATCGTTTAATACTCTTGTTCTGAAGTTAATCATTTAACACTTAACCTAGAAAAATGAGCTTCAAACAATACATTTGAATCTTCAAAAAAGACTCCCGTAATCAATATTTAAAGGGTTAGGTATTAGTGATAAAATGAACAGGATCATTTTGCTAACTGCATTACCTGACTGAGAGATAATAAACAACATCATGGTATTACCTGTACTCTATTCGTTGAGAAATTGTCCTTACGCAATGCGCGCCAGACTGGCTATTTATGCATCCAAACAGCAAGTAAACCTGCGCGACCTAGTGTTAAGCAACAAACCTGCAGAAATGCTTACGGTGTCGCCCAAAGGTACAGTGCCAGTTTTAGTCACCACAGATAATCAGGTCATTGATGAAAGTTTATCCATCATGCTATGGGCTTTTTCACAAACAGACCCTGACGATTATGTTAATAAAGCAACGCCAAACGCGTTAACTGAAATGTTGGCGGTTATTGCGATATTTGATAATGAATTCAAAGGACATTTAGAGAAATATCGCTGCTCTAAACGTTACCATGAACCGTCGCTTATAGAAGATAGACAACAATGTGAGCGTTATCTTGCTGATCTCGAATCAAGGCTTTGCCAGCACTCATATTTAATGTCTGACCAACCAAGTTTGACAGATTTAGCATTAATGCCGTTTATTCGTCAGTTTGCCAGAGTTGAGCGACAATGGTATTTACAATCCCCCTACCCCAAATTACGACAATGGCTTAATAACTATTTACAGAGTCGAATGTTCAGCAAGGTGATGGTACAAAACCCAATGTGGTTAGACTCAAAACAAGAAATTGTTTTTGGGGCCAATGTATAAGGCTGGCTTGATAAGCCAGTCATCAAAACTCACGGCGACAACATTAAAATATTTCGCCTCAGAATATGAACTAACAACCGTCTAAAATAAAAATCATCTCAGATAACAATCATCTAAGTTAAACGTCATCTAAGATAACAATCACCTAAGATAAAAGTCATCTAAGATAACAATCGATAGCCTATCAACCTTGTGCATCGCAGAGTAAGTTGGCGTAACGTTCCATTGGAATACTCATTTGCTCTTGTAACGCTTTGCCTTTCGCCAGTAGATCGTGTCTTTTTATCGCAGGAATATCGTTTTTGAACGCGAGCACAATGGTATTGCCGCTTTCGACGTCAAAACTGAGTAATCGATTTTCAAATTCGAGCGCGAGTAATTCATCTAGCTCTTGGCGTAATTCAGCTGACGTATGCCAGATATTGAGCACCAAAACCCCTTGTTGATTGAGTGCATTTTTACAATCGTGTAAGTAGGATGATTGTACTTGTTTCGGCTCCATACCTTGTGAGTTGTATAGATCTGAAAAGATAATATCGCTTTTTATGTCGGTATTTTTAATGTAATTCACCGCATCGTCAATATGAATAGCAAGACGATCAGTTTCAGGTAAGTAAAAAAACTCTTTCGCAGCCTTCGCGACGGCTTCACGGTATTCAACCGCGTGTACCTTCAAATCGGCGAAGCTACTGAGCAATATTTTAGCCATTGAACCTGCACCCAACCCCATGATTGTGGCTGTTGTTACTGCGGGAATAAAAAATAAACCTGCCATCATGGCTTGGGTATAGCCCAGATGTAATCCATTAATATCATTGATTTTCATGCAACTTTGATAGATTTTTCCATCAAAACTGAGAATGCGGCTGTTTCTTGTTTGATAAACATAAATGGGGCCGTGCTCATCTGCTGTAGATGAAATGCAGGTTCCTTTGATATCCATGGTATTTTTGATACCTCTTAAATATGGGGCTGTAGCGGGTAAGGCAGTATAACGGAAAATAAGCTTAGGTCTTTGTTATTGATTTTTATCGTTTAATAAATGAAAGTATTTAGTGAGTAGCCACTTTTATTTGCTACCGTTATCTCGCAACAAAGTATGACATTTCACGCTACAGAGTATGAGTTTTAGATCAAAAACCTCCGATTTACAAAAATGAACCTTGCACCGTTAATTTAACGTTAGTCGCTTTTTATCCGTCATCAAGCTTATGCGAAACATTTTATCTATCGTTAATCTCTAACCTAGTCATCTCTAACCTAGTAATCTCTAGCCTAGTAATCTCTAATCTTATAGTGTTTAACTTTGTTATGCCTTACCGCAGAGTGAATCAATTCACTCTGCTCATGCGCTATTTTTTATCAAACTTGCTGAGACTGTTTTACGGGTTTGAATTAGGGTATATCCACCACTTAATACCACCAGCAGGCTTCCAAGTAAGGTTGCTAAATCTGGCGATTCTCCAAATATAAATATCCCCAAACCTAAGGCAAATAATAAACGGGTATAACGAAAAGGAGAAATAACCGATACATCGCCCGCGCGCATAGCGATTGTGAGGGCATTATACGCCATCACCCCGAACACAATTGCACCGATAATTTGCGCTGCTGCAGTGGAACCAAGTTGTAATGGCTCGTTTTTGTATAATTGTATGGCAATGCCTGCTGGAATTAGCACAAAAAAACCATACACCCCAAGTTGCATATTAGACAACACTGGTGAAGCTGCGCGAGTTGCTAAATCACGGCCCGCAAAACCTAAGGTCGCGACAACTGCAAATAAAGACGTTGCTTCAAAGCCATCAAGACCAGGGCGAATAATCATCAACACGCCACAAAAACCAATCAATACGGCAATCCAGCGTTTAAAGCCAACCTGTTCACCAAACAATAAAGCTGCACCTATCATTGCGATTAATGGAGTGGCCTGCAAAATAGCCGATGCACTTGATAAAGGCGTTAGCGTGATAGCCAATGCAAAACAGAAACGACCAATAACTTCGCACACCGCACGGATGAGTATTGGCGTAGACAATATCGCTGGGTGTAAAATTGTTTGCCCTTTACGCCAAGTCAGCAGCATAAAAATCAACATTCCGCCCAATCCAAATAACGCTAAAATCAGACCAATAGACGTGGTTTCGGCTGCCGATTTAATCAGCATGTCTTCAATAGAAAATGCTGCCATCGCGGCAACCATAAAAAGACTACCTTTAGTATTATTCAAAATAACTCCAACAATGGGTCGATTGTATCCAGCTGAAAAAGCGGAAAAGCTGACGAACTCAGCCGATAAAAATATAAGCCGGCAATGGTATCACTCACCATATGCTATCGAGAAAACATCATTTGTTTACAACTGTGTCTAACTTGAACTTGAACTTGAACTTGAACTCAAATCTAAACTCAAACTTAAACTTAAAGCTAAAACTAAAACTAAAGTATTTATCGAAAGTAAGGCTGTTTCAATTCTGCCAATGCTTATGACGCAGCTATTTAATGCGTTACTTGTCTGTGCGTGTAATATCAATTTCACTTGCAAATATATTGCCCATTAATGTTAAAGCCCAGTGCGATAACTCAACACTGGGCTTTAATGACTACACGCAAAATATCAATTTATGGCTTCATGTAACTCTTGATACATCAACTCACGCATCTTAAATTTTTGAATTTTCCCCGTCACTGTCATTGGGTATTGGTCAACAAACTTGATGTAGCGCGGTACTTTAAAATAGGCAAACTTTTCGGTTAAAAAGTGACGAATATCGTCTTCGGTGATGTCGGCATTGGCACGGACCTTAATCCACGCGCATACCTCCTCGCCGTATTTGTCACTCTGCACGCCAAACACGGCAGCATCCTGCACGTCCTTATGGCTATAAAGTTTTTCTTCAATTTCACGCGGATATATATTCTCACCGCCGCGGATAATCATGTCTTTTATACGGCCAACAATTTGCACATAGCCTAATTCATCCATTTGGCCGATATCGCCCGAATGTAACCAGCCTGCGCTGTCGATGGTTGCAGCCGTTTTGACTGCATCATTCCAATACCCTTGCATGATGCAGTAACCTCGACTGCACACTTCACCGGGTTGACCAATAGCAACCACGTCGCCAAACTCATTGATGATTTTCACTTCGGTATGCGGCAATGCTCTGCCAACGGTGAGCACTTGTTTTTCGATTGGGGAGTCAATTTCAGTAATGTGATTTAACGGGCTGCATTCGGTTTGTCCGTAACCAATTAGCACTTCTTTCATATACATTAACTCTTGTACTCGGCGCATGACTTCTTCGGGGCATGTGGCGCCCGCCATAATGCCTGTGCGCAATGAGCTAAGATCAAACTGGTTAAATTGTGGATGTTCTAATTCGGCAATAAACATGGTTGGTACGCCATGTAGAGCTGTGCAGCGCTCATTTGCGATTACTTGTAACGTGGTAAGAGGATCAAAAGATTCACCGGGATACACAGCTGCTGAAGCATGAATAACACAGGCTAAACTGCCTAACACCATGCCGAAGCAATGATATAAAGGAACCGGCATACATAACTTGTCAGTTGAGGTAAAGCCCATGGCGTCAGCCACTAAATAAGCGTTATTTAAAATATTGTGATGCGATAACGTCGCGCCTTTAGGGCTACCTGTAGTACCTGAGGTAAATTGAATATTAATCGCATCATGAGTATCGAGAGCGTCAGCAATGGTGGCCAACACATGTTGAGCTTCGTCGTTAACCTCCAGCAGCAAATCATTAAAGTTGAGCATGCCGGGTGTACGGTCGGTGCCCATTCGAATAACATACTCGAGTTCAGGCAGTGCGAGTGTAGTGAGCTTACCTGCTGTGCTGGTGCTTAACTCTGGCAGCAACTCATTTAACATCTGTAAGTAATCACTGGACTTAAATTTATCGGCACAAATCACTGCTCGACAGCCCACATTACTTAAAGAGTATTCCAGCTCTTCAGGCCGATAAGCCGGATTAATACACACCATAATGGCACCAATTTTAGCCGTAGCAAATTGGGTTAAACACCACTCAATATTGTTAGGAGACCAAATGCCGACTCTATCCCCGGGCTGAATACCTAGCGTTAATAAGCCGGTGGCAAGCGCATCAACCTTTGCTTGAAACTCACGGTAATTCCAGCGGATTTGTTGATGATGAACGACTACCGCAAGATTGTCTGGGTAAGCACTGGCAATATCATCAAAATATTGACCAATGGTTTTATCGGTAAGCGTCGTTGAAGTGACACCATGATATTCACTTTGAGTAAGCGGTAGTTGTGCTTGATGTTGATTGACCATTAAAGCCTCCTTGCATGTGCTTCGTCATGCTCAAGCTAACCAATTAACGGCCTGACTCACAAGTAAAAAAGCACTACATTAGACTAAAGAGGCATGGTGAGTAATGTTTACAGCAAAGGCTAATATTGACAGTAACGCATTCATTTTTGTCAGTAACGGTTTGATGATGATGTCTAAACAACCTTATTAAAACGACTTTTTAACGCCCCCTAAAAACAATAAAAAAAAGTGAACGACGAACTGGAGTGATAACCGGAGCGATAATTAAAACGATAGACGAAATCGAAAAATTAATCATAGCCCAAACTAAATACCTAAATACCTAAATACCTAAATACCCAACACCTAAATA
>NZ_JACJDU010000076.1:0-12037 GCF_014163715.1 Shewanella sp. SR44-4
CAGTCAGTAAATACAGTCAGTAAATACAGTCAGTAAATACAGTCAGTAAGCATTAGTCCGTTAGCAAGACAACTTAAACTAATGTTATTAGCCAATCGTTTTATGTTCAGCTTGATGTAATGAAAAATGCCAATCAAATATGATTGGCATTTTTGCGTTTCAGCGTGGTTATCGGCTGAAAATACTCACTAATAAATAATCTTTTAGTAGGTATAACGTAGATCTAAGTAATAGTAACCACCGTTAAATCCAAACGGAGTATTGGTCAGTGGGTATACAAATATGCCGTTAAAATTATTATCCTCTGGGCGTTTCTCTGGATAAGTATCAAATAGGTTTTGTACCCCTAACGTCACTGAAAGGTTATCTGTTGCACGGTAACGAGTACTTAAATCAGTGGTCCATCTCGCACCGTATTCTACTTCACTAGATGAATAACCCACGGTATATTCACCGAAATAGCTGAAACGTAAGTTAGTGGTGAAGTCATCATATTGATGAGTAAAACCGATGTTAGCGGTATTTTTCGGATTGGCTTCCGTCATGCGAACGACTTCAATATTATCAAATAGCTCGTCTTCTAATCCATTGAGGATCGAAGGCAAAGAAATTGACTCAATTTCAGTTTCTTTGTATGAGTAAGCAAGGTTTGCTTTTAGGTCGCCGTATTCACCGAGATCAAAACCTTGAGTGATAACTAAGTCTACACCTTGAGTTTTAGTATCAACCGCATTCATAAAGAAACGCGCCGAGTCGGCATTGGTGCCTTCAAGAATGGCAGCAATGGCGGGTGAGCTTTCTTTGTCGATAGAGCCTGACAAAATGATTCTGTCATCAACATTGATTTCATAAGCATCTAATGTCACTGCAAAGCCATTGTCGCCAGTGTAAACAATACCTGCACTATAAGAGTGTGATACTTCCGCTTTAAGATCGGGAATACCTAGCTCAGCTCTAACCGGTGATAACTGGTTAAAGGTACCTGACTCTCTAGGAATAAATTCACCAGTGACCGGATCAGGGTCAAAGAAAGTGGATACGTTGGTAAAATAAAGCTGTTGTACACTTGGCGCGCGAAAACCCGTGTCGGTGGTTAAACGAAGTGCCACTCGGTCTGTTAGCTCATATCGACCAGACAATTTCCAACTGGTATTGCCACCGAAATCTGAATAGTCTTCATATCGAACGGCTGCCGCCCAATAAAAGTCATCGGTGAGTTGGTTTTCAAGTTCGATGTACAAACCAAGGTTTGTACGGTCTTCATCTACTTCAGATTCTTTAGTGAAACCACCAAATCCCTGGCTACCACCCGATTTATCTTGGTAATCGCCTTGGATATAAGACTCTTCTTGGCCAGCTTCAATTTGATAGCCACTTTCGCGCCATGTGATGCCCATTGCCACGAGTAAGTCAGAGTCATTGGCAAAATCGTAGTAGGTTGAAGCATCTAAGTTTAGATTCAGCTCACTGGTTGACAATGTACCAGCATCAAAGCTTGTTGGACTGTTAGGGCCAAGCGAAGCGTTAATGCTGTTTTCAACATTGTATTCAAAGCTGTTGCTACCAAAACCAACTGATGAATCAATTTCCCATTGGCCCAACTCAAACTCATAACCAGTGACTAAAGAGTAATCGATAATCTCTGGGCTAATTTGCGGTAAAAAGCCGTCTGGATACACTTCAATAACGTTACGAGAATCTAACGCACGACGATAAAAAGCGCCTGAGGTTGAGCTGCGTTTGCTAATACCACCAAAGGCATAAAGCTTACCCTTGGTATCTAACCCTTGCTCAGCATTTACAAATAAACCGTAGTTGTCATAATCACTGTCGCCAACATGATGATTTTTACGATCGAATGTGGCTTCACGTGGATCAAGGCTACCGTCTGCTAGGGTCGGGTATTGCTGACGTGGATCAAAACCGGCACGATTAGTTGAATTTTTCTGATGTGCTTCTAAAGACACATTCACAAAGCCGTCTTGGCTAAAACTAAAGCCTTGATTAATGCCTAGGCGTACTTGTTCACCGTCGCCTTCGTAGGTTTGGCCAACCTGGGCGGCAATGCTGCCACCTTCGTCGCTGTCTTTCAGCACGACGTTGATGACGCCAGCAATCGCATCAGAGCCGTATAGCGCTGATGCACCGTCGCGTAAAATTTCAATCCGCTTAATTGAAGTCATTGGAATGGCGTTAAGGTCAACGTTTGATGAACCTTTGCCTAACGTGCCAGCTAAGTGAACCAATGCTGAACCATGGCGGCGCTTACCATTTACCAACACTAAAGTGTGATCAGGTGACATGCCTCGTAAGCTTGCAGGGCGAACCGCGTCGCTGCCATCGGTAATTGACGAGAATGGAAAGCTGTAGCTGGGCGCAGCAAACTGCAATGCCTTGGCAGTTTCGGTGATGCCTGTTGCTTCAAGTTGTTCTGAGGTAATAATATCGACAGGGGTTGCACTGTCTGTGGCGGTACGAAGGGCAATACGCGATCCAATAACCTGAATGCGCTCTAGGTTTTCACCTTCTTCTGCAGCGATTGCTACTGGGGCTGAAATACTGGCAATAACGGCCAAAGAAACGAGACTTTTATACATTAGCAATCCTGCGATAACGTTATGAGTAATTTTGTAACATTATAGGTCATTTTCGCTGGTACATAGGTCGCTTTAATATAGGCTTAGTTAGTTCAATCAGGCATATCTCATGACACTCTGATCTAGTTAAAGGCGATAATTACTCCATTGTGGTTACAATCACCCACAGCCATAAACAAACGCCTGCTACTAGTAACAGGCGTTTAACATTAATTTTGTTAATGAGGCTTAAGTATTGTTAATGAGACTTAATCGCTTTATGAGCCGCTAGCTGGGTAAGCTCGTTTGGTGCGATGTAATAAAGCTCGCCATGGCATCTTCCGCACGAGCTTGTGCCGATGCCCAAGTGTCTGAGCTTGTCATGGTTTCAACCACTTCGTAATAACATTTAATTTTTGGCTCAGTACCCGACGGGCGAACAATGACTCGAGCGCCACCTTCTAAGGCATAAATCAACACATCGCTACTAGGTAAATCAATGGCTTGTTTGCTGCCATCAGCGGCAGTGCGCTGTAGACTTTTTAAATCGTCGGTCGAGACCACCTCATACTCACCAATTTTCACGGGTGGATGTTCGCGTAAATAGGCACCAATATTTGGCGTGTCAGCATTAAGGGCAATACTCACTTGTTTATTAAGGTGAAATCCATGTTGGCGATAAATCTGCTCGAGTTTATCCCAAATGGTTTGTCCATTATCTGCAAGTTCTACAGTCAGTTGGGCAAAGGCCACTAATGCCGATAATCCATCTTTATCCCACACTAAGTTACCAATGGTGTAACCGAGTGCCTCTTCATAAGCGAATAAGAACTGATTGTCAGCTTGGTGCTTGGCAATACCGACATTCATTAACCACTTAAAGCCGGTAAGAGTGGTATAGCTTTGGCTACCAAACTCAGTGGCAATTTTAGACAACAGGCTTGAGGACACGATAGTAGTGCCAGTAAGTTGCTGATTTTTAGGCGCATGGCTGAGTAAGTAATGACCAAATAACACTCCAACTTGATCGCCTGTCAACATTTGGTAGTCGCCATTTTCAGTGCGAGCGGCAACAGCAAAGCGGTCAGCATCAGGGTCGTTGGCACAAGCGAGTGTAGCATGGTGTTTTTTGGCTTCTGCAATCACCAAATCCATTGCGCCTTTTTCTTCAGGATTTGGAAAGTTTACCGTAGGAAAGTCGCCATCAGGTTCACGTTGAGCCGCCACTGAATACACTTGGGTAAAACCAGCATCATTTAATACCGTTTCAGCCATATCGGCACCAACACCGTGCATTGCGGTGTAAGCTAAACTGACCTTGTCTTGTCCGCTGTGGTATTGCAGCTCTTTAGCTTCACGAATTCCTTGGCGATAGGCTTGATAGAAATCGTCTTGTAACCAAGTAAGCTTATCTTGTGAGATAGCATCGTCTAGTGCTAAAAAGGGAATAGTCAGAGTGGCAGCCCGAGTAATTTGGGCGGCTATGCCTGTGTCGTGAGGAGGAATAATTTGTGCGCCATTTTCCCAATAGACTTTATAGCCATTGTATTGTGGTGGGTTATGACTTGCAGTAACCACAATGCCAGCCGCAGCGTTAAGATGTTTTACCCCAAAAGCGACTAACGGCGTGGCGGCAACCTTATAGGTTAAATGCACGTTAATGCCCATAGCGGTTAATACACTTGCGGCATCATGGGCAAAGGTAAAGGAATCATGACGACCATCGTAACCTATCACGACACCACGCTCGGCAGCATTGTCGATTTGCTCGAGTAAGTAAGCCCCCAGACCGGCAGTAGTTTGGCGGATAACCAAACGGTTCATCGCCATAGGGCCAACGCCCACTTCACCTCTTAGCCCTGCAGTGCCAAACGCTAAACGACCTGCAAAGCGTGCCGCTAGTTCTGTTTCATTGCCGTTATCAATTAACGTTTGCAGTTGTGAGCGGGTGTGTGGGTCGGGATCGTTATTGAGCCATTGGTTGATTTGATGTTGAAGATGGGTATTCATGAGTAACCTCATTGATAATCATTTTCAATAACAGTAGGAAAATACCGCCGCAAGAACAAGTAAATTCGTGTCAAAGTGGATAAAAATAACAAATTGTATTCATGATTTATACGCTTAATCTACATGCATAAACGCGATCATTAGCTTATAAACAACCAGTTGCAGCTAAATATCAAACCTAAAAACCGTGTAAATCAACTTTAAAGCTTTATATATAAACTTAAAAACATTGTATAGATAGAAACCTATAGCGTGCACAGTGGCGTTACAGCAAGAGTGGCGTTACAGCAAGAGTGGGGCCACATAGGCAATACAAAAAAGGCTTATGGATATCATCCACAAGCCTTTTATAACGCGATTAAAATACCGCGATTAAAATCTATTTTGCTTAGATAACATAATTTTGTGGGAAAAACGCACGTTTTGCGTCTTCATCAAATTCTGCTTTAAATTGAATGTCTTTACCCATGTTTCTGGCGCGTTCAACTGCAGGACGGTTGTTGATGCTGTTAAACCAGCGTTGAACATTCGGGTAAGTGGCAAGGGCATCTTGGCCTAATACATAGCTGATTTTATCAACCCAACCCCATGCAGCAATATCGACAATGCTCAATTCATCACCGACGATAAACTCACGGTTATCAAGATGTGCGTCAAGTACTTGGTAATGGCGCTGAGTTTCACGTTGATAACGGTTTGTTGCGTAATCTATTTTCTCTGGTGCATGGTGAGTGAAATGGACACATTGACCAGAATAAGGGCCTAAACCAGTGGCGACGAACATTAACCACGAAAGAAGCTCACCACGATTTTCCGGGGTTGCAGCTAATTGACCGGTTTTGTCAGCAAGGTATAAAAGAATGGCATTAGAATCGAATACACGCACGCCGTTATCTTCAATGGCGGGTGTTTTACTGTTTGGGTTAATCGCTTTAAATTCAGCGCTATGTTGCTCACCTTTTAAGGTATCCACTGGCACGAGTTCAAACTCAAGGCCTGTTTCTTCGAGGAACAGGGCAATTTTCATTGGGTTAGGGCCTGGATGGAAATAAAATTTAATCATGTGAACTCCTTAATAAGTAAGAAGTGTATTTAAGCAGGTTTTGAACGAATGCTCAATATGTTTTTGAGCGATCGTTCATGCTTGGAGGTAATTTGAGTGAATATTATAAATAATGGTTTAAAAACACGGATTAAAAAACAGATTCAAGCATAAGGTAATGCTATTAAAATCGATGATTTCTAGAAAGCATTAAGGTTGCTGACCTTTGATAACAAAAGATAATCTGAGCCTAGAATTCATTAACTGAAGTTAACAAGCGTACTCAATATGGGCGCTGTGAGTAAGATAAACCTAGCTTGAGTACTTTCATGGCTTATCCACTTAGATAAGCAACTATTCACTTTTAACTCGTCTAAGCGCTTGCACCATTGAATTAATGCTATTACCGCCATTCTGCTGGTGACAATCTTACTAACGACTATTCTTTACACGCAATCATCTACTCGCAATCATCCACTCCAGTGGGAAGCGTCAGTATATTAATGATTGTCGACCGTTGTTTGTTGCTGATTTAGATTCGCCAACAAAGGTAATATTTTACTGACTTTATCAAAGCTTTCTTGATACTCCGCAGCGCCATTGGAGTCGGCAACAATACCACCACCTGCCCAGCAGTAAATGTGATTATTTTCAGTGACCAAAGTACGAATAGTAATACTGGTGTCCATGTTTCCATTTTGGCTTATATAGCCGATGCTGCCGCAATAAAGGTTACGTCTGGACGGTTCTAATTCTTCAATGATTTCCATTGCGCGGATTTTTGGCGCACCGGTAATTGACCCACCTGGAAAGGCGGCGTTAAGTAAATCGAATGCTGTTTTGTGTGGTGCAAGTGTGGCAGTCACCGTACTGACTAAATGATGCACCGCAGGAAAGCTTTCAATGGCGAATAACGTCGGCACTTTAACCGAGCCTGGGGCGGCGACTTTACCGATATCGTTTCTGAGTAGGTCTACAATCATCACATTTTCGGCACGATCTTTCTCGGAAGTGATTAATGCGCTAGCGGCTTGTTGATCCAAAATGGGATCATGATGGCGCGGCATGGTACCTTTAATGGGTTTAGTTTCGATATATTGATCGTTAAGTTTAATAAAACGTTCTGGTGAGATAGATAACATGCAGTGGTTATCAACTCGCATAAATGCCGAAAAAGGCGCTTGGTTTGCAAAGGATAAAGCACAATAAGCTTGCCATTCATCTCCTTGATATTGAGCTTCAAATCGTTGGGTTAAATTGATTTGATAACAATCACCACTCAATAAATACTGCTGCACTTGAGCAAACTTATGTTGATACTGCTGACTGTCTATCTGATTACTCCAAGCCGTAGTTAATCTGAAAGGCCTTGATGTTATCGCGTTACTGGCTGATTTTTGTATTTTAGATTCAATTAAATTCAACTCAACTTTTAACGTGTCAGATCCACCATAATGGTAAGCATACCAAGATTTATCAACGTAACTGTAGACGAGTGAAAAATCATAAAAACCAATATTCATATCATCAAGATGAATATCTTTAATGGCAATTTGTTGCAGCTTTTCAATATTCCGGCCCAGGTCATAGCCAAATGCGCCCAGGGCTCCGACACTAAATGGATGTTGGCTGTCTTGCGCTGAAGGATATAACCGCGCTTGCAGTTCAGCTAATGTGTTAAAGGGGTTGGCGTGGCGATCTATTTTAATATTGAGTGCTTTGATGGCCGAGTCTTTGGCACTAAATCGACTGATGCCATCGCTGCTGGTTAACGTTGCAATAGGATTAAAGCCGATGATGTCGAATTTGGCATCTTGGTGCGGAGCATTGGCTGAGTCGAGTAATATCGCCCATGGCTGGTGGCTTACCAGTGAAAATAGTTGCTTTGTGTCTATTTTCCAGTCCAGTTTTTGCATGAAGAGTGCGTTTTTTGCCCGCGCAGACATCGATAACCCTTATCTAAAATGTGATGTAGCCCAAAAAGGATGGAAAGAGTATCATATTGGTCTTAATAGTTAATATTAAATCGATTCTAATAAAAACGATAACCATGTTAGGCCGCAATGGCTGCTGGAGCACCCCATATGTCGACGAATACCACATCTCACTCTACAACTCATTCAACTATATCTAGTCAAGCTGTCGTGATTAAACAAGCTGACTTTATTGAAAGTATTGCTGATTCTCTGCAATACATCTCGTATTACCACCCCAAAGACTTTGTTGATGCGATGACCAAAGCTTACGAGCGTGAAGAAAGCGCTGCCGCGAAAGACGCCATTGCCCAAATTCTGATTAACTCCCGTATGTCAGCCGAAGGCAAACGGCCTTTATGCCAAGACACTGGAATTGTCACCACCTTTGTTAAAATTGGTATGTCTGTTCAGTGGGATAAAACTGACATGACAGTTCAAGAAATGGTCGATGAAGGTGTACGTCGTGCTTATACCAATCCAGATAATCCATTACGTGCATCAATAGTGTCAGACCCTGCCGGTGCGCGTAAAAATACCAAAGACAACACACCATCAGTGGTTCATATTGACATGGTTGCTGGTAATCAAATAGAAGTGATGATTGCAGCCAAAGGTGGTGGATCGGAAAATAAATCCAAAATGGCCATGCTTAATCCGTCAGACGATATCGCCGCTTGGGTAGAAAAAACATTACCAACAATGGGCGCGGGCTGGTGTCCACCGGGTATGTTAGGCATAGGTATCGGTGGTACTGCTGAGAAAGCGGCCGTTCTGGCCAAAGAATCATTAATGGACCCTGTTGATATTCATGAGTTGATGGCTCGTGGTGCAGAGACCACAGAAGAAAAGCTTCGTTTAGACATTTTTGAACGCGCAAATAATTTAGGCATAGGCGCTCAAGGGTTGGGCGGACTCACTACAGTATTAGATGTTAAAATTAAATCTGTACCGACTCATGCAGCGTCTAAACCGGTCGTGATGATCCCTAACTGCGCAGCAACGCGCCATGTGCATTTTCATTTAGATGGCACTGGTCCAGTCGATTTAGTACCACCATCTTTATCTGATTGGCCTGAAATCACTCGTGAAGCGGGAGAAAACACTCACCGTGTCAATTTAGATACGGTCACTCAAGCTGAAATCGAAACTTGGAAGAGTGGTGATACCTTATTACTCAACGGTAAAATGCTGACTGGCCGCGATGCGGCCCATAAACGGATTCAAATGTTGCTTGAATCTGGTGAAGGTTTACCTGCAGGTGTCGATTTTACCGGTAAGTTTATTTATTACGTTGGCCCAGTAGACCCAGTCGGTGATGAAGTGGTTGGCCCTGCAGGCCCAACAACGGCAACCCGTATGGATAAGTTCACTGACATGATGTTAGACCAAACAGGCCTAATGGGCATGATTGGTAAGTCTGAGCGTGGTCCTGAAACGGTTGCTTCAATTAAAAAGCACAAAGCAGTGTATTTAATGGCTGTTGGCGGCGCGGCATACCTAGTGTCGAAAGCGATTAAGAAATCACGTGTTGTCGCATTTGAAGATTTAGGCATGGAAGCGATTTACGAATTTGATGTGCAAGACATGCCTGTAACCGTGGCGGTTGATACCAATGGTGTTAATGCGCACGAAACTGGCCCAGCGATTTGGAAAATTAATATCGCTAACAGTAAAGCTAATAAGTAAGCCATCGATAACATTGTGCTTACACATAAGCGATAAGTGTCAATGTGATTAAACGCTCGGGTTTACAGCTTTTTACAAAAGGCTTGTTGCCTGAGCGTTTTGCTTTGGTTAGTCTGCAATATACATTTTATGATTACGTTTGATATTGGCTGTATTTGTGGCCCAAACGTAATACGTTTTATTTAAACAACTGAGACATGATAACAATGAAAAAGTCTTCTGTATTATTCGCACTGGTTGCTGCTGGCATGGCAACATCAGTGTCTGCGGCAGAGCCCGCAGCTTTTAATGTTCAGCAACTGGTTAACTTAAATAAGTTGCATTCAGCGGCCGTATCAAATGATGGTAAAACCATGGTGTACGGCGTAAAAGTGGTTGATGATAAAGGCGAGGGCAACTCAGATCTTTATCTTCTCGATTTGAACGATAAAAATGCTAAGCCAAAGCAACTTACCTCGGCAGCCGGTACTGAACACGATGTCAGCTTCTCGCCCGATGGAAAATCGATTTATTTCCTCGCCACGCGCTCCGGCACCAGTCAATTGTATCAATTGGCCCTTGATGGCGGAGAAGCTATCGCGGTTACTGATTTACCGTTAGATATCAATGGCTACAAATTGTCTAACGACGGTAAGCAAGTTGTTATGACGCTGCGGGTATTTCCAGAGTGTAAAGACTTAGCGTGTTCAAAAGACAAGTTTACTGCCGAAGCTGAACGTAAAAGCACCGGGCGTCAATACAAGCAGTTGATGGTACGTCATTGGGACACTTGGGAAGATAACGCGCGTAATCATTTGTTTGTCGCCTCGCTTAATGGCAACAAAATTACCACCGCGACAAACGTAACAGCGGGCCGTGACACTGAAACACCGCCTAAGCCATTTTCTGGTATGGAAGAAGTCACCTTTACTGCAGACGGTAAGTACGTTGTTTATAGCGCGAAAGCGCCGAGCCGCGATCAAGCTTGGACTACTAACTACGATTTATGGCAAGTGCCTGTAGCTGGCGGTGAAACGGTTAACTTAACCCCAGATAACCAAGCATGGGATGCCCAGCCAACGTTCTCTGCCGATGGCCGTTATCTTGCTTATTTAGCCATGACCAAGGCGGGTTACGAAGCTGATCGCTCCCGCATTATGTTACGTGACAATGTTACTGGTCAGGAAAAAGAAGTCGCACCATTGTGGGATCGCAGCGCGAGTTCATTAAATTTTAGTGCCGATGGTCGTACTTTGTATGTGACAGCACAAGATCTTGGGCAAGTGACCATTTTTGAAGTGAACACTCAGTTTGGTGATGTGCGTCCTATTTACAACCAAGGCAGTAACAGCCTAGTGGCTGTGACCAGTAATCGTCTTATTTTCCAGAAGTCATCATTAGTTGAACCTGGCGATTTATTCAGTGTGTCACTTGAAGGTGAACAACTTAAACAGCTAACCAACGTCAACAGTGAAAAATTAGCTGACATTAAGTTTGGTGATTTTGAACAGTTCAACTTTAAAGGTTGGAATGACGAAACCGTTCATGGTTATTGGATCAAACCTGTTAACTATGAAGAAGGTAAAAAATACCCAATAGCTTACCTGGTACACGGCGGCCCACAAGGCTCATTTGGTAACAGTTTTAGCAGCCGCTGGAATGCTCAGTTATGGGCGGGTGCAGGCTATGGCGTAGTGATGGTCGACTTCCATGGTTCTACTGGATATGGTCAAGCGTTTACCGACTCTATTGGCAAGGATTGGGGCGGAAAACCGCTTGAAGATCTTAAAAAAGGCATGGCAGCAGTTACCGCGCAGCAACCTTGGTTAGATGCTAACAATGCATGTGCACTGGGCGGTTCTTACGGTGGCTATATGATGAACTGGTTCCAAGGTAAATGGAACGATGGCTTCAAGTGTTTAGTCGACCATGCTGGTTTGTTTGATATGCGTTCTATGTATTACGTTACAGAAGAATTATGGTTCCCTGAATATGAATTCGGTGGCCCATACGATCAAAACAAAGAGCTATATGAAAAGTTTAACCCAGTAAACTATGTTGAAAACTGGAAAACGCCGATGCTCGTCATCCATGGTGAAAAAGACTACCGTGTACCTTATGGCCAAGGTCTTGCTGCATTTACCTTCATGCAGCGTAAAGGTATTCCTTCAGAGCTATTGGTATTTCCAGATGAGAATCACTGGATCTTAAATCAAGATAACCTACAGCTATGGTACAAGAATGTACTAGGCTGGATGGATCGTTGGACAGCTAAATAACCTGAAATTGGGATAACAAACGTCTCTCAAACTGCTCTTTGCCTTGCTAACGTATAAGACTATGATCTTTATAATCATATATTTATCTCTTATCCCGAGTTCAGGTTAAATAGTGTGTAGTTTTTCTGTAGAGGGTTTACGCAGGTCTGTATTGAAATAATGGCCTAATCTTCACAGCAGAGTTACTTTCAGAGTTAATTAAAAGAGATGTTGCCACTGGCAACATCTCTTTTTTGTGCCTAAGCTATTGTAGCTTCAGATATTGTGGGTCAAGCCAATCGCAGTTTTACCAGAGGCAATGAGTTATTCATTAGTCAAGGTGATGCTGGAATCGATATATATACTGTTCACCTAAAAAATATACTTAACCTGAGATCGGTTTAAGCCATAACAACAATAGCGCCAAACTCAGCATTCGTAATATTGAGTTGTGGCTTAGTTTCTTTCAGTTGATAGGCAATCAATCCGCCTATCATATTCAACATAAAA
>NZ_JACJDU010000077.1:0-11960 GCF_014163715.1 Shewanella sp. SR44-4
GTTTTATGTTGAATATGATAGGCGGATTGATTGCCTATCAACTGAAAGAAACTAAGCCACAACTCAATATTACGAATGCTGAGTTTGGCGCTATTGTTGTTATGGCTTAAACCGATCTCAGGTTAGTTACCAAGTTGAACTAGGCTTAAGTGATTGCCTCGTAAAAAACAAAACCCAGCTAAAGCTGGGTTTTGTTTGTTTAATGAAAACGGCTTAAGCTTCTTCTGTAGTCAGTTTGGTAATCAACTCAGCAATAGTGTCGGGATCTTGTGCGCCAGAGACTAAATGTTGTTGATTAAACACAATGGCAGGTACGGCTTGAATTCCGCGGCTGATCCACAGTTGCTCTTCCTCTTTTACAGCAGCTTCAAAGCGTTTGTCGGTGAGCACAGCACGAGCCTCATCAGCATTTAACCCTACCTTTGCTGCAGCTTCAATGAGTACTTCAATGTCATCTGGGTTTTTCTGCTCAGTAAAATAGCTGCTAAACAGCGCCAATTTCAAGTCAGTTTGCTTACCAGACTCGGCAGCCCAATACAGTAGCTGGTGGGCCAGTAACGTGTTGTAAATACGTGATGAGTCGGAAAAGTTAAACTCAAAGCCTAAATCGGCACCCATTTGGGTTAACCGTTGACGATTTTGAGCACTTTGCTCAGGTGTTGAACCGTATTTTTCAGCAATGTGCTCGCCTAAATGTTGCCCTTCAGGCCCCATTGCTGGATTTAACTCAAACGGATGCCACTGCAATGTAACTTCTAAATCATCAAATTTGCTCAATGCTTGTTCAAGTCGGCGATAACCGACAATGCACCACGGACACATTACGTCGGAAATAATGTCAATTTGGAGCTGATTAGTCGTCATAAATGTTCCTGTTAATGATTAATTCGACTTAATTTAGCTAAGTCTATAAAAATAAAATAAGTATAATTGCTTATAAATTAACTGTTTTTAGCGGTTAATTGATTGGTTTACCATCACTTGTGTAAACAACACAAAAGTTGCAACCTTTGGGACTAAATTGTGTCTATACTTAATCAGTAATCTGATGTTTAATCAATGTAAGGGTTAGGTCAATTAGATATACCCCATGCACGTTTATCAATGTTGTCGCTGTTAAAGTATACAAGTAGATATAAAACACATTATAGGCTTGAGCACTTGTGATACAAAGCACACGTTCCATGTCTAAATATGTCAGCCTGCATTTGTACAACAACACTATTTATGTCAGCATGCAATTGTAATACGCAATACATTTGGCAAGTAAATTCTTTTAAGGATAATCTATGAAAATAAATCTTTCTGGTCACCATGTTGATGTTACTGATACTGTCAAACAACACGTAGATGAAAAATTCGCTAAAATAGCTAGCCATTTCCCGACGCTTATCTCGCTAGATATCATCATAGCTAAAGAGCATGGTGAATATGATGTTGAAATTAGAACTAACTATGAAGGAACTCGCATTGCTGCCAAAGGTACTGACCTAGTCATGTATCCCGCTATCACGAGCGCCGCTAAAAAATTAGATGCGGCACTAAAGCATCGTAAAGGCCAATTAAAAGCAGATTTACATGAAAAACCAGATGTAACTGCACCTGAAATCGCTTACGAAAAAGTTCAAGAAATGGACTTACGTTAATCGTTAACCCTAGTCGTTTATTCAACGATATCCAAAACGCAGCCTAGGCTGCGTTTTTTGTTAGAGCATCATAAAAACTAACCTTGTCCAGTCATAACAACCTAGCAACTCAAGCTAACTTCAACTTGCTAGAACGCTGCATTGCTAAAAAGCTAAGCGCAGTAAAGCATCAATACATTCGTTGCAGCTTGTTAAGTTTGTAAAGCATCTGCGCTATCGCATTTATAGAATCTAGCCGCGAAGCGTTCTAGCATTTAGCATTTATTGTTGGATATAAAACAGTACAACATTTATGTGATGGAAAACACTCCAATCGGCTCATAGGCCGATAGAGCCTGCTTACTGAGGATATACTTGGTTTCTGCCATTCTTTTTCGCTTGATACAAATATCTGTCGGCATTGTTGATAAGCTCATCAATAGTTTGGTTATCGGTTAACTGTGAAATACCCATACTGATGGTTAGGCTGATTTCTTGTTCATGACAATACACGCTATGATGTTGTACATTAGTACGAATTTTTTCAGCAATGATAAAAGCTTGTTCAGCCGAGGTTTGCGGCAGAATAAACAGAAACTCTTCGCCACCCCAGCGTGCAACGCAATCTTGTTGCCTCACACTTTGTTTAAACACTTGCGCTAGCTCGGTAAGCACGATATCTCCGCAATTATGACCGTATTTGTCATTGACCATTTTAAAATGATCAAGATCGCACAGCAAAACGGATAATGATTCGTTGTTTCTTGATACTCTTGATTTTTCCTGCTGTAAAATAGTTAACGCATTACGTCGGTTAGCCAGTGTCGTTAATGGATCTGATAACGCGAGTTGTTGATATTTTTTACCGAGCTTCAGCGCACTATTGTAGGATAACATTCTTGAATATTCATATAACGCGGAGAGGAAGGTAGTGGTTAAAAATGACAATATTAACCGGACTTTAAACTCAGTTGAGTAAGTTGCATATTGAGGCATATCTATCGGTGAAAACATAATAATAGCGACAACACTTATGAAAAATAGCAGGTTAACCAGACCATAACTTAATCCCAGTACATAAACGGAAACGGGCGCCACAATAAATATCCACAGTGGACCGGTTTGTTCCACCCCGCCAGTAAAGACTAAGTAGAACATCAGTATATATAACGAGTAAATGATAATAAAAGAGCTAAGGTTAAGCTTGTTGTATTTTTTTAGCGCCACGTAAGCCAAACAATAAATAATGCTGGAGACAAATAGAGTGATGGTTAACACATAATTACTGTTAAATGAGCTTATTACTCCCATCACAAAAGTCATCAACATTCCGACCAATGAAAACAGGGATATAACGTGAGTTTGCTGAAGTTCTCCGTTACTTTTACTTTCATTTTTAATGAATGTTAGCAATGGGTCATCCTTTAAATGTTTGGTGCCGATATGACATTTGAATTGATTTTAGCGATGTTAGCTATTCAAAAATAACATGTATAAAGAGTATTATTTAGAGTGACATGAAATGAGCTATTATCCAATGATCTTTTTTGATCATGCTTAAAGTAATCAAAGCGGTAACATCGGTAAGGGTGATAACCCCTAATGCATTGCTAATAAAGTGTTCGGTGGATTATTAGGCAGATAACAACGATGAAAAGCGCATGCTTCACTTACGTAGATCACTAAAAAGTTATAGCAACATAAAGCTATAGCAAAATAAAGCGGGAAGGGGATTGTTTTAGACTGTTGAACTTTTAGCGTTTCAGCATTATCGTTTTTATAGAATTTATCAGCGAAGCGTCTTGGCATTTTAACATTGAGGCGTTTAGGTTGTGGATCTTGAGAGTGAAAAAAAGACGTGACGACTTTAATAGAAATAAGCTGAAAAGTGTTCTAGTACGTAGGCTTAGAACACTTTAACAGCCTAAGTTTGAGTTATTCGTCGTCGTTAATATCTGCATTGTGGTAAACGTTCTGAACGTCATCACAATCATCAAGAGCGGCTAAGAACTTTTCAAAACTTTCAATATCTTCACCAGTAAGTTCAGTCATGGTTTGTGGCACAAATGCTAAATTCTCTACCTTAAAATCAATCTCTGGAAAGGCTTCAGTTAACACAGTGCGCGCATTGTTAAACTCTGATACGGGTGCAAATACACTGATGATGCCATCTTCTAGCTCTACATCGGCAACGTCGACATCAGCCATCATAAGCAATTCAAGAATAGCTTCATCGTCTTCGCCTTCAAACACAAAAACGGCTTGATGTTCGAACATATGGCCAACAGTACCAGGGCTACCTAACTTGGCATCATTTTTAACAAATGCTTGGCGAACCTGAGTAAAGGTACGGTTACCGTTGTCTGTTAAGCAGTCAACAATCACCATGCAGCCGCCAGGACCAAAACCTTCATAGCGGGCGGTATCATAATCTTCACCACCACCACCACGAGCTTTTTCAATGGCACGTTCAATAACGTGTGCCGGAACTTGATCTTTCTTCGCGCGGGCAATCAAGCTACGTAGTGCTAGGTTGCCGTCTGGGTCGACGCCACCTTTAGCGCAAATATAAATCTCTTTACCGTAACGTGAGTAAATTCGTGTCTTTTGGCCAGCGGTTTTCGCCATGGACTCTTTTTTATTTTGATATGCTCTGCCCATCTTAATCTCGTTTTATTAAATGTTTAAGGCTAAAAATTGTCATCGATTCTAGCAGGAATAAGTTGTGCTGTTTAGGTGCTGGTTCTAAATTTTGCATAAATAATCTTTTAGCAAAATAATAAAAGGTTATCAAACAGTCCTTTGCCCTAGTCACTAGTTGGATTCACTTACCATAGACCTGCCTTTGCCAAGTAAATTTGCACTGTTTGTAAGACAACAAAAACGATGTCGATGATCTACTTGAAATCATCTGACTTTTTGAACGGGCCTATTTATCATCCCGAGATGAGGTTTAGTCGGTTTGTTTACATTGTAAATACGGTAAAATAAAGCGCTAGTGCTTCGCACTTACAGGACATAAGTATTCATATTTACACATCAGATGTGTTAAGTTTATGTATCATGAAGCTTCAATCGATAATACAATTTAGTAGAGTATTAGCGTATAAAGCCTAAATATAAAAATAAGAAAAAGGATTTCTCTATTGGGTTAACTCAATATTGAAAGTCCATAGTTTGATCCATTTTATCCTGAGATGAATTGATGAGTTAGATGATC
Source organism: Shewanella sp. SR44-4 (assembly GCF_014163715.1). Lineage (NCBI taxonomy): Bacteria > Pseudomonadati > Pseudomonadota > Gammaproteobacteria > Alteromonadales > Shewanellaceae > Shewanella > Shewanella sp. SR44-4. Next base: position 4,846 of record NZ_JACJDU010000077.1, read on the forward strand.
AATATCATTTCTACACTTAATTAGTATGCTAGAAATGAGAGTCCAAATATGAAATCTGAATCTGCTGAAGGTCAAACGTCAAATGCGACGGTGACTATTTTGTATTACGAAGCCCCAGTTGGTTTAGAAATGCATAATGCTGTGATGACCGATCTGCAAATCAGCCAAACTGGGCGTGTAATGATCCCTGAATCATTTCGTCGAGGTAAATCTATTATTGCGGTATTAGAAGGCGAGTGCAAAATACTTAACTCACTGGGTGAGCGAGTGTATTCGCAACGAGTTATGAGCAAAATAGACAATTAAATGAACCTTAAGTAAAAAAAGACACGTAAAGTGTCTTTTTTTTGTAATTTTTGTATGTGTTGCCTTTCACGCATGAGCTAACGGCAAGAGTTAGGCATGCTAGTTTAGCGACTCGCAGCGTAATAAGTCGGCTAACAGTTTATCTGCTAAAGGCTGTAATACTTGCTCATGAGGCTGGGTGTGAGCTACCGTTCGTAAACCGTAAATTCCCATCACTAAATACTGTGCTAAAAATTGGCTGTCACAGTCTTGAGCTATTAGCTTCTGCGCTTTTGCTGTATCGAACACCATTACTAATGACTGCTGCCATAGCTGCAAAAACTGACAAGTCATTTGTTTAATTTGCTCATCTTGCTCGCCCATCTCACTGAGTGACTTGGTCAGTAAACACGCCTGAGTAGCATCACAACTTAAGCATTCTTGTACAATTAAGGCTAAATAAGCCCCTAAGTTGTCTACTGCTGAACGGTCATTAGCAAACAATTGCTGAAACTGTTCATTGCGATCTTGTTGGTACTGCTCAATAGCCGCAATATACAAGCCTTTTTTATTGTCAAAAGCGCAATAAATTGACCCCGGATGTAGCCCCGTTGCTTTAGTGAGATCTTGCATGCTGGTTTTAGCGTATCCATTCACTAAAAAGGTGCTCATGGCAGCACGTAAAACCGTTTCTCTATTAAATTCAGCGTGTCTCATATCTGGTCACTTCTGGTCAACATCAAAGCGTGATAACTCATAACGCTCGAGTCTAACTAAATTTGATCGATTATTCAAAAAATACTTGAATGTGTATTCAATTAAGATTAATCTTGAATGTATATTCAAGAAAGGAGATCGTCACATGACGGTAAGTTTATTTACACCATACAAACTCAATGACACCCTAACATTATCAAACAAGATTTTAATGGCACCATTAACGCGTTGTATGGCGGATGATGATCTTGTTCCTACTCAAGCTATTGCAGACTATTATGCTCGCCGTGCTGAAGCAGGCTTAATAATCAGTGAAGCGACAATTATCCGTCCAGATGCGCAAGGCTACCCAAATACCCCTGGTTTATTTACTCCAGCTCAAATCGACGGCTGGCGCGTAGTGACCGATGCGGTGCACAAAAATGATGGCAAAATTTTTTCTCAGCTTTGGCACACTGGCCGTGTAGCACACTCACACTTTTTTGATGGTGGCGACGTGTTATCTGCTTCTGCTCAGGCTGTAGAAGGTACTGTGCCTAGAATGCGCGAATTAGTTTACCAAACGCCAAAGGCTGCCACGTTAGATGATATCAAGCAGTTAGTGATTGACTATGCTCAAGCCGCTGCAAATGCGATTGATGCTGGTTTTGATGGCGTCGAAATTCATGCTGCAAATGGTTATTTGATTGACCAATTCTTACATCATGACAGTAACCGTCGTGAAGACGAATACGGCCAAACTCCTGAAAATATGTCACGCTTTGCCTTAGAAGTGGTTGACGCTATTGTGGCTAGAATTGGCGCAGATCGCACCGCTATTCGAGTATCTCCTGGTGCCTATTTTAATATGGCAGCCGATCCTCGCGACCGTGGCGTGTTTGACTATTTATTACCTGAGTTGGCTAAACGCAATTTAGCATTTTTACATGGCGGTATTTTTGACGACTCAATGCAGTTTGATTACTTAGGTGGCAGCATATCGACCTACCTACGCAGTGTTTACACTGGCACGTTAGTGGGTGTAGGTAGCTATACCGCCGAAACGGGCAGTGCAGCCATTAGCGACAATAAGTTTGATTTGTTGGCGATTGGCCGTCCATTTATTGCTAATCCAGATTATGTGGCAAAAGTGCGTGATGGCGGCGAATTAGTGGCATACGCCGACACCATGTTAACGGAATTGATTTAACCTAGTTTGTTGTTTTACGTTACTGATTTCAGCAGAGGTTAGTCAAACGTAGTTTGTAGGAATCCATTTCTAAGCAGTATTTTCTATGCTAGAAATGGCGCTAAAACTATCAACCCCAATTTGTATTTTTTAGCATCCGTCTTGGCCACAGCTTTTGCTGTGGTCTTTTTTTTGGCAGAAATTTGTCTCAGTGAGTGCACTCTATTACTATGTCGACAATTTTCGGCAAAGAGAAACATGATGCAAACACTGCAACAATTAAATGATGGTTTGTTACTGGGTTATCAACGGGTCAGTATCGCAGAACAACTCACGGAATTTCCTGTAAAACTGTTTGAGTTAGCCGATACCCTAGAAGTGCTCGATCTTGGCAATAACCAATTATCGTCATTGCCCGATAACTTTGCTGACTTGCATCAACTTAAAATCTTGTTTGTGTCGAATAACCTATTTGATCATCTGCCAGCCGTATTAGGCCAGTGTCCAAAGCTCGAAATGATAGGTTTTAAAGCTAATCAAATTCGCACCGTACCCGAAGCATCCATTCCAAAGCAAACCCGTTGGTTAATATTAACCGATAACCACATTGAGCAGTTGCCAGACAGTTTAGGCCAATGTCATCGTCTGGAAAAACTCGCGTTAGCGGGTAACCGATTAACCGCACTGCCTAATAGCATGGCTAATTGTCATCAATTGGCTCTTATCCGTTTATCGGCTAACCAGCTTACCGCCTTACCACATTGGTTATTTGAGCTACCTAACTTAGCCTGGTTGGCTTTTGCAGGTAACGCGTTTAGTCATGTTGAACATTGCGATAATACTCGCGTACCTATCGTGACATTAACCCAGTTTACCTTAGGTCAGTTACTCGGGCAGGGTGCATCTGGATTAATTTATCAAGCGACTCACCATACAGAAAACTCAGTTGAGGCAAACTTTAGCAGCGACGCTGATGTCGCAATTAAGTTGTTTAAGGGCATGGTGACCAGTGATGGTTATCCAGCAGATGAGCTTGATTGTTGCTTAACCGCTGGCGAGCACCCTAATCTGATTAATGTGGTGGCACAAATTAATCAACCAGAACAACTGGGTTTAGTGATGCAACTTATTCCACCAAGCTACGGTAATTTAGGTTTACCGCCGTCGTTGCAAACCTGTAGCCGTGACACTTTTGAAGCGCAAACGGTATTTACCTGGGCGCGCATTACTCATATTGCCAGCCAAATGGCTGATATTTTGGCTCATTTACACCAAAATGGTATAAGCCATGGTGATATTTATGCCCACAACATCATGATAAATACCCACGATAACGTGTTGTTTGGTGACTTTGGTGCCGCCTCAAATTTAAAGCAGTTTACCCCACAGCATTTGCAATTAATGCAAGCTATTGAGGTTAGGGCATTTGGTTATTTGGTCGATGACATGCTAAACCTCATCGATAACCCAAACACACCACAAGCGATAATGTTGCGCCAGTTAGTGCAAGATTGCTTGCAGCATAGTTCATCAACAAGACCGAGCTTTAAAGCGCTGTTACCCCGTTTAGCGAGCATTGCTTAACAGATAAACACACTCGGGCTAAGGCATCATTAGGTTTAACCAGCCTAGTTGTTTAGCTCGAGTGAATAGCTCTATTTAATGACCTGAGTGAATAGTTCGAGTGAAAGGCTAGCAATAATCGTACGGCGAATAAAAAATCCAGAATATGGTCTTTAGCCACACACTGGATTATAATCAAATTATCATGTCGTAATGAAAGGCTAGCCACTGTGGAAAATAAAACTGCACGTTTTACTGTATTAATGGACCCGCTAAAAAAGCAGGCATTTGAACAACTGTGTGCTGCGCAAGATCTCACCCCATCACAAGTCACCCGTCAGCTTATTCGCGAATACCTCGAAAAGCATGATGTGAGTTTTGGTGACAATCAAAGTCGCCCTAATCCACAGGTAAAAAGCTAAACTTCAATTCACCTATTGTTAGGCTATTGGTGACGCGAGTGGTTATGCAAATTGCTATGCTAGTCGTTACGCTAGCCGTTACATTAGCGGGCAAGTGGATCAGCTGGTTTATCACCCTAGGGTAGTCAATTTGTGATAATGGCATTATAATGTCATTACAATATTCGGCAGGATAGATACTTTTCTATCTCACGCCAATCGATAAAGCCTGTCGAACTGCGTATTAGCGCTATTAACTTATTCGACAACTGCCAAGAACACAGAGAGTAAAGATATGAGTGATGTAATCCCGCCATGCCCAAAATGTGAGTCTCCGTACGCTTATTCAGACGGCACATTGTTAATTTGCCCAGAATGCGCCAATGAATGGAACCCAAATGAAGAAGTGGTTGATCCAGACGCCATCATTTTAAAAGATGCCAACGGCAACTTATTAGCAGAAGGCGACAAAGTCACCTTAATCAAAGATCTTAAAGTAAAAGGTTCATCACTCGTGCTTAAAGTCGGCACTAAAGCAGTGATCAACCACTTTGTCGACGGCGACCACGATATCGATTGTAAAGTCGATGGCAATGGCCAAATGATGCTGAAATCGAAGTTTGTGAAAAAACAAAGCTAATAACGATTAATCTAATTGTTATAAGTGACCATTAATCAGCTTGTGGCTGATTAACAAAAAATCCCCGCAGGCAGCAATGCCAGCAGGGATTTTTTATGGACACTGGTTCAAGTCCCGCCGCCACATCTGACCGGTTATTGTTGTTCCAAAAGTATATTGTTTAGCAATGCCCGATCGCATGCTTACCCAGTTGTCCTCCCCAAGTGCAATCACTTCCGTGACACGCTATAAACCCATCCATGCTATTGATTTTATAGCCTCCAGCCTCAGAGCGTCTTAGCAACGCAGCGCTCTAGGCTCTTAGTTTGTCATCGCTGGTATAGGGGCAGCTTCGCTGCTAAGATTTTATAGCCTCTAGCTGCGAAGCGTCCTAAGCTATTGATTTTATAGTCTCCTAGCAGCAAATAACAAATCAAACGAATAAGGATTCAAAATGAGTAGTAATGTAGATATTAACAATCGTCCCGATTACGACCATGTCATCCAAGATATTGCTGATTATGTATTAACGTTTGAAGTCTGCAGCGAAGAAGCTCTCGACACCGCTCGTAACTGTTTAATGGACACAATAGGTTGTGGGCTGCTCGCGCTGCGCTTTCCTGAGTGCACCAAACACCTCGGACCTATCGTACAAGGCACATTGGTGCCAAATGGCGCCCGAGTGCCAGGAACATCGCTGACTCTCGATCCGGTAAAAGCCGCGTGGGACATTGGTTGTATCATTCGCTGGCTCGATTACAACGACACTTGGTTAGCAGCTGAATGGGGGCATCCATCGGATAATTTAGGCGCCATTCTGGCCGTGGCGGATCATTTATCTCAAGTTAGACTGTCAAATGGCGAGCCGCCTCTCATGATGCGAGAAGTACTTGAAGCGATGGTCATGGCACATGAAATTCAAGGCGTGATTGCGCTAGAAAACTCGTTTAATCGGGTTGGTTTATGCCACGTATTATTAGTACGAGTGGCCTCCACTGCGGTTGTTACTAAAATGATGGGCGGCAACAGAGAGCAAATCATGGCGGCAATATCTCAAGCTTGGGCCGACGGTGGTGCACTGCGCACCTATCGTCACGCACCAAATGCGGGCTCTCGTAAATCTTGGGCTGCGGGCGATGCCACCTCACGAGCTGTTTGTTTGGCCAACATGTCAATGCGCGGTGAAATGGGCATACCAAGCGTGTTAACCGCGCCACAATGGGGTTTTTACGATGTCTCCTTCTCGAAAACCAATAAAGACCAAGCGCTCAAACCCCAGGCTGAACGTCAGTTTTCATTTTCCCAAGACTATGGCTCTTATGTGATGGAAAACATCTTGTTTAAGATTTCCTTTCCTGCCGAGTTTCACGCGCAAACCGCCGCAGAAGCGTCGGTTATACTACATCCTCAGGTAAAATCTCGTTTGGCGGAAATTAACAAGATTGTGATCCGCACCCACGAGTCAGCCATTCGCATTATTTCAAAAACGGGTTCGCTTGCCAACGCTGCGGACCGCGACCATTGCTTGCAATACATGATTGCGGTTCCGTTGGTGTTCGGCAGTTTGACCGCCGACCATTATGAAGACGAATTTCACGGCGCACATCCCATCATCGATGAGCTGCGTGACAAAATGGAGATTGTCGAAGATAAGCGCTTTACGGCAGAGTATTTAGAAGCGGATAAACGCTCTATCGCCAATGCGATTCAGGTTTTCTTTAACGATGGCAGCAGTACAGAAGAAGTGGTTGTAGAATACCCAGTGGGTCATCGCCGCCGTCGTAAGGAAGGAATGCCGCTATTGGAGCTGAAATTCAAAGCGAACTTAGCATCACGTTTCCCAAACCAGCAGTGCCAAACGATCTTCACTGTGTGTAAAGATCAAACCACGCTAGAGGCCACGCCAGTAAACCGCTTTATGGACTTATTTGTTATCGGGTTCTAGGTGCTAGATTCTAGGAACTCGCAGGCTCGCCAGAGGGCGTGACTTCGTCACTGCTAGAGCGGACTTCGTCCTGCTAGGATCGCTGCGCGACTAGGCTGTTGCTATTGATTGTATAGCATCTAGTCGCGTAGCGTCCTAGCTGCGCAGCGTTCTAAGCTCTTAGATTGTCATCGCTTGATATCGCCCGCCACCGCTTGCCATCTAGCCGAAATTAACCATGCCACCCATTTTATGATAATTAACATAACTGCTTTTAGCTTTAGTTGCGATAACCTTCTGGACTATTCAAATGTATAAATTATATGGGAATTATCAATAAACTGAGCGCTAGATGGAGAATGGTGAGCAATGCGGTAGATCCAACACAGCACTAGTGGCTTGATTGATATCAAGCTGGAAATCAGGTTATTGTTTTAG
>NZ_JACJDU010000078.1:0-11197 GCF_014163715.1 Shewanella sp. SR44-4
TCAACATCTAAATCTATCTCAACATCTAAATCTATCTCAACATCTAAATCTAAAAAAACAGCAAGCCAAAACTGACATGCTACTTTTTCATTAAAGCTGGCTCTATCGTGCTGGCTTAACATTAGCTTAGTTTCCTGTACCGAAATCAAATTAACCTCATAAAATTAGTACCGCTGGTAATAGTATTAAACGTTTTTAGCAATAAAATATAAATTATTTTTAATCAAAAGCTTACATGAAAAATTAAATACCATAAAGCTCACACTAAGCCATATCACTCGCCTATAGCTGAGCAAATAACAAAACAATATTAATGACCAACATAGAGACTGCATATGTGTTAGGTTGTATTAGTGTATTGCAAGAAATCGATACGATATTCATGGATGAAAGAGCAGCTACAACACTTAAGCCGGTATGTAGTATCACAATGGACTCTCTGAAATTACCCAACCAGTATTTTTCCTTCATTCAAGACTTCAGGTTACATCAGTGCACCATGACGCCGTGCCAATATAACGAATTGATTTGTAAAGAATAATAATATCACTTAGTTATATGCAATAAATTTAGATGCCATAAAGTTTAGATGTTAATTATCTCGAACTCACCCATTACAGACTGGTGGCCTGCTACCGTATTTCTTCACATACAAACAGCCTGTTTATTGAGTAACAACACAATAAAATAAGAGGTAATTACACTTTTGAAAAATAATACGATTGCGATAACCCCTGAAATGCTGAAGTCTTGGCAAAAAACAGTTGATCTGATTGCCAAAGTCGCTCAAGTGCCTGCATCGTTAATTATGAAACTTCATACTGATGAAATGGAAGTGTTTGTCGCCAATCATAATGCCAACAGCCCATATGCCCCCGGGATGAAAGACATGCTGGGACATAGTTTATATTGCGAATCAGTGATTGAGCAGCAAACAGAATTACATGTCAAAAATGCCCTAGAAGATCCTCGCTGGAGTCAAAATCCTGAGCTTGAATTTGGTATGGTTTCTTATTATGGCGTACCACTCAACTGGCCTGATGGAGAGCCCTTTGGCACCATTTGCATGCTAGACCAAAAAGCAAATAGCTACTCCGATGATCTTATTTTGCTGTTAGATTGTTTTCGTCAAAATGTTGAAAGTAATCTAGAAATACTCTACCAAAAAGAAAAGCTGGCTCAAGCCAATTTACAGTTAGAAACTCGTATTGCGCAGCGCACATCAGACTTAGAGCAGCTTAACAGCAATTTAATGCAAGAAATCGATTCACGCATCGCCGCGGAAAAACTATTAGATATTCAACAACGTTTCGACAGCGTCACTGGCTTGCCTAAATTTAGTCAACTCGAAACAGTGTTTAACAACCTGACGAAAAGCGACGCCTTAACCTGTATTTCGGTAACCCATTTCAGCATCACCAACTTAAAAGTCATTCAAGACGGTTTAGGTTATGACATCACTGAAAAAGTACGTAATGTGGTCGCGCAAAAACTACAACATTTTATACCCAATAATACTTATCTTGCCATTGTCAGTGATACGACCTTCTGTATCGTCATCTCCACCAAGAAACAACTATATGGCGATAAGATGGCGACTTTTTGCAGTCGCTTATGTCAGCACTTTAGCCAAGATATTTATGTCGATGAATTACCGCTATCCATTACCACTGCTATGGGAGTCGCATTTTACCCCAACGATGGTAGTGGATTTATGGACCTATCAAGAAAATCCAGCGCCGCGCTATCACATTGTGAAATGGGTAATAACAATAGCTATAAGTTCTTTAACCAAAAAATGGAATCCGAACTGTCTAGTCGCATACAAATGGAATCATTATTAAGAGGCGCACTTAAACGCGATGAATTGTCATTGCATTACCAGCCATTTGTAAGCACTCAAAGCAAAAGTGTTGTTGGCGCTGAAGTGCTTATAAGATGGAACAACCCAACTTTAGGCCAAGTTTCGCCGGCTGAATTTATTGAAATTGCAGAACATTCAGGCAAAATCATTGAAATAGGTTATTTTGTATTAAGAAGCGCTCTGAAACAATTAGCTTACTGGCGTGAGCTATATAATCGCGATTTTTATCTGGCAATCAATATGTCACCCATACAACTAAAAGACAGTTACTTAGTCGATAAGATTGTTAGCTTGCTTGAGTTATACAACATACCCGGCCATTTGCTTGAGATTGAGCTAACAGAAAATGCGTTAATCCACGATGCAGCATATGCCCAGGAAGTATTGAGCAAGTTAAATCAGCATGGGATCCGTTTGTCGTTAGATGATTTTGGTACCGGTTATTCGTCACTCAGTTACTTGCAATACTATCCGTTTAACTCAGTCAAAATTGATCGCAGCTTTATTCGTAATCTTGATACTTCAGAACAGAGCCGACAGTTAGTTAACACCATTATCGCCATGGCAAATAACTTACAGTTGTCGTTAGTGGCAGAAGGGGTGGAAAATCAATTTCAAGCCGATTTTGTGGCTAAGCAAGGGGCTGACATATGGCAGGGTTATCATCTGGGAAAACCGGTAGATGCCAATGAGTTTGCCCAGCAATACTTAATCCCCTCAATGACACCACTATTTTAATCTACTGCATGTGTCGCAAATGGTATCGCAATAGTTTCGCACTCAACGAGTACCGTATAAGCCGACCGTTACAAAGTCGGCTTATATGTACTACGGTAAGACATATCACATTTGTAAGCGCACATCTGAGGTCATTTTGGTTGAACACGCCAATACAAAGCCTGCTGCAATTTCGTCAGCCGTTAACGCCATTTTACTAGACGACACAGTGGTGCCTGAAACAACCTGACATTTACACGCACCGCATACGCCTGAACGACATGCGGCAATAATCGGTAATTTTGCTGACTCTATGCCATCAAGTAGGCTTTGGTCGCCAGTTAGCTGCACCTGATTATCACCAATACTCAGCATAAACTGCTCGGTTGATGGATTACTTTCCAACGCAGCTTTCAATCCCATGGCACTACTTGCACCAAAGCTTTCTTGATTGAACTGACTCATATCAAATTCGGCAGCTTTAAGCATTAACTTTACCGCCGCCATGTATGGCTCAGGTCCACACACAAATACGGTACGCTGTTGATAATCTGGCACTAACTTAACTAAGGTTTCTAAACTTAAGCGACCACTTTCACAACCTGTAGAGGCATGCTTATCAGTCAAATTTTGCTTATTTCCGTCAGACTCTAATACATAATTGAGATTGAAATGTTGGCTGCGTGATGCCATCGACGCCATTGAATTAGCAAACATAATGTCATCGACAGTTTTGGCACTGTGTACGAAGGCAATATCGCTGTCGGTAGTGGTATCGCAAAGCCAGCGCGACATAGAATGCATTGGTGTTACGCCGCAACCCGCGCTTAAGAATAAGTACTTATCGGCCTCAATGTCGACCAAGTTAAATATCCCATCAGGGCCAGTAACCGTCACTTCATCGCCAACATTGAGCGACTCAGTTAAGTAATTAGACACCACACCACCAGCGATTTTTTTAATCGTGACCACTAATGAAAATGGTCGTGAAGGTGACGATGAAATAGTGTAACTGCGGTAAACCTTGTCGCCATTAATATCTAATTTAAAGGTAATAAACTGCCCCGGTTTAAAATTAAATTTAACCGGTGTGAGTCCCTGAAAGCGGAAACTGACCACATCATGGGTTTCATTCCATTTTTCAACACAGCAAAGCTGTACCTCGCCTCGTTGCCAGTTATCAGCTGCCAAAAGTGCTTTCGGGGTTGCCAGTGCAGCGGGTTCAACCGTTGGCGTGGTCTCGATAACGGGGGCCTCGCTAACAGGAGTCACCTTTTTAGCCACTTGGGCAGAAAGCGCTTGTGAAAATGAAAAACCGACTGAGGGAGCACTACTCATTTTGATACCTTAACGCAGTAAAAAATACAGTTAGCGATATGAAAGTCTCACATCGCCTTTAATCGTTATCGTGCAAATACGTGTAACATAAATGCACGATTTTTATGGCTAATTACGCCACGTTCATCATTGCTTTTAAGTCTGACTCAACATCGGTAGTGCCACGCAAACCAAACTGTTGCTCTAAAATATTCATTAGATTTTCAGATAAAAATGCTGGCGCAGTAGGTCCTGTACGGATGTTTTTCACCCCAAGTGATAACAAGGTTAACAACACTACAATCGCTTTTTGCTCAAACCACGACAACACTAGGCTCAGCGGTAAATCATTAAGGTCACACTCAAAAATATCTTTTAACGCTAACGCTAACTGAATAGCAGAATAGGCATCGTTACATTGGCCCACATCAAGTAAACGTGGCACACCATTGATGTCACCAAAGTCTAATTTATTGAACTTGTACTTACCGCAACCTAAGGTCAAAATAATTGAATCATCAGGCACAGACTTAGCTAAGTCAGTAAAGTAATTGCGCTCTAATTTGTCGCCATCACAACCACCAATTAAGAAGAAGTGCTTAATAGAACCATTTTTAACGTTTTCAACTACGGTGGGTGCTGCTGCCATTAAGGCGTTACGGGCAAAACCGATGGTGATCATGTGTGGAATTTCATCATAAGCAAAACCTTCAAGTTCAAGGGCTTTGTTAATCACTTCGCTGAAATCATCACCTTCAACGTGAGTGACACCAGGCCAACCTACGATACTGCGGGTATAAATACGGTCAGAGTACTCACCAACGGTAGGGTCGATAATACAGTTTGAGGTCATCACTACTGCACCAGGGAAAGTGGCAAATTCTTTTTGCTGATTTTGCCAAGCGCCGCCATAGTTACCGACTAAATGCGCGTATTTTTTAAATGCTGGGTAAGCAAGTGCTGGTAACATTTCGCCGTGAGTAAAGACATTAATGCCCTTGCCTGCGGTTTGCTCAAGAATAAGCTCTAGATCTTTCATGTCGTGACCAGACACTAAAATCGCTTTACCTTTAACAGATTTGGTATTCACTTGTGTTGGCTCAGGATGGCCAAAAGAGGTGGTTTCGCCTAAATCTAACATCGCCATAATGCGGTAGTTTAATTGGCCAATTTCCATTGCAGTAGCAAACAGCTTGTCTGCATCAACAGAATCTTCACCTAAAAATGCCATGATTTTATGGAACTCAGCAGCCACATCAACGTCAGTTTGATCTAATACGCGAGCATGTTCCATATAAGCCGCTGCGCCTTTTAAGCCATATAGGCATAATAAACGTAAGCCTAAAATGTCTTCATTTACGTCTCCGCCGTTAAGCAGTGCAATTGGCGCCTGGGCTAAAATCTCAGGTTTTGATGTAGCAAGTAATAACTCACCTTGACCGCTGACCATTTCTGGCTCGACACCTTGGCCTTTACACGCAGCAATATAAGCCGCTTTTAATTGGTCGCGATAGGTTTGTGCCTGGTAGGCATAATCAATTAAGCGTTCATCGTCGAAGTTTACGTTAGTTAACGTGGCAAAAAAGGCTTTAGGCACAAAAGTGTCAATGTCGCTGTCTACAATGCCAAACTCACGCGCTTTAACTGCATAAGCCGACACGCCTTGCAGCATATAGATTAATAAATCTTGAATATCAGACGTCGACGCTAACTTGCCGCACATACCTTGCGAGTAACTACAGCCATTGCCTTCTGGTGTTCTAATGGTTTGCTCACATTGCACACAAAACATAACTCTACTCCTCAAATATTATTCATGTATAAATTTTACATGTTAAGGATGAGTTTACTCTTTACTCTGTAAATCAAAACCCGTTTTTGACACCAATGTTAGATTTTATGAGCTACATCACCTTCAGCAATTGCTAATATTGATTGGTTTTTTATTGGATAATATCGAGAGAGAAAACGGAGGTTATGGCGCGCTAAAATCATTATCTATCGCGACATAATAAACATGGATACAGGGAAAATAACGTGGCTAGAGTCAGTAAGACATCATTGATTGTATGTCTTACTGACCCAGTTGATTGACCAAATCAAATGGTGGATAAATTCAATTGACCTCAGTACTAGCCACCATGTCCACCATGGCCTTCATGATGCCCACCATTGCCGTTGCCACACTCATGTACCGTTTGTTGTCCACCAAGAGGGCCAGATTCAATCGCTATAGAGCCTGCATCTTCATACATGACAAATGGTCCGGTGCTAATGTCATCAAGGATTGGATCATCTAAATGACCTAAACAGCTATAACCAACGCGGTAGTTCCCTTCGGGTAAATAGCCCATTGCAAAATACCAATCTCCATCCGTAGTTTGTAACAATCGGCTCACCGACAGTGGAGCCGTTAGCCCTGCAGGAGGTGTTGTTCCCATATCGGCCATTTGATCAATAGAGCTGACACTGTCAGGATATAAATAAGCTAAATGATAAAATTCCCCGCCAACAGGAGTGAGAGCCGAATACTCAGTTTCGCAATTGGCAATCCATTGCGGATCAACTTCTCCAATTAAATGGCCCATTTGACTATTATCGACTGACCACATTGCACGATGACGTAATTGGTATTGTTCTTGATCCATTAGCAGACCTTGGTACAAGTTAATTTCCAATGTCATTACACGGTGTTGATTAGCTATAATCTCAACATCTTCTATTGGCAAATAACCATTTTCAACTTGCAAACTATGACGGCCTTGGCCATCTTCAACGTAACAACCCTGATTGCCATCACCCTGATCAATTGTCACGTGGACATTATGATATTGGCCAACAGGTAGATCGATATTATCAATGGCAAGATGCCTATTCATGCCCTGATAATCGAGCAAATTAAACTCCATATGTTGTAAACTATAACGGTGTATTTCCCCCGCAGCGTCCGTCATAACAAGTTCATTCATCACTAGCCCTAACCGGGACACTCCCGCCATAGGGGCATCAGACACCCCTAAAGAGAATTGTCCTAAAGGGTTAACTTCATCGGTTGTACTATCACTGCCGCCACAAGCGCTCAGCAATAAAACCGAAGATAACATCAATACTGAATAATAAATTTTCATCACACGTCCTCTATGTATTCGAAACATGCTCAGTGTTACTCACAAAGAGGTATCTGCATTTGATCGACATCAACAAACAGCGTTTAAATGAGTATGATTATTAACCTGAAATTAACATTCTAAAATGAATTCATGCATCACCTAACAATAGCGACACACGCATAAAATATTGCCCCATCACATACAGGGGCAAAATATGAATATCGAACCACAGTTTATTTCCATTTCTACTATAAAAGTCCGTAGAATGAGCCAAAGTATTAAAGACTTTCAATCAGGATGAATAGATGAAAACCAAACTTAATGCGATCGCATCAGCCCTATTTTTATTACTTGCTCCAGCCGCTATGGCCGCCAATGTTGCTGTTATCACCTTAGAAAATGGCGCCAATGTTCGTCTAAAAGACGACTTCACTTGGGAATACATCATTACCGAAACAGTAACCCAACCAGTGCAAGCCGCTAAAGCCGACATCGCAAAGCAAGCAAATGGAGTAACACAGCCGACCATTGCATCTGCAGCGTCAATAGCAGCAGTAACAACACCTGTTGCAACACCAACGGTTGCCATGCCAACTGCACCAGCAATGAATACTCAAATATCAACCACACGCTTAACTGCAGCGGCGTTAGCACAACCAGAATTATTGGGAAGTACGGCTAAAGACGGCATTAAAATCACCCTTGCAGACACAAAATGGAAAGGCGATAAACTCGGCTTAGTGTTCGATTTTGATAGCACCAGTAACGAACATGTCACGGTTGTTGAAGTTGAAGTGAGTTTTTACAATGACAACGGTGCATTACTCAAAACAGAAAAGCTTGAAGCCTGGGAAGCGATATTCCGTATGCCAGAAACTTACCTGCGTAATGGTCAACATCGCCAAAGTGATACTATTTGGGTAGAGGGTGTGAATAAGCAACAATGGCAAAAGCAGTTGATAAGCTTAAAAATTGTTGAAATTGAATCACGCTAATTCAATATCTAATCCTGAACCTAGACACGGAAATAGGTACTAAAATAGGTACGGATGTAAGCGTCAGCACTAGACCCAATACGAGAAATACATTTTAAAATCAATAACAAAAAGCCCAAATGAAATACCATTTCATTTGGGCTTAATTTATGGTGTAGGTTGGTAACCTTAGTTCAATAACTCATGTTCTTTAGGCAGTTGCTTACTAATCCACAATATCAATTTATGTTTACGATTCGGACCATCATCTTTATCTTCGGCTAATGGTTGGATTAAATTGTCTTGCACTAATAATCGATAAATACATTCCACTTTATCTTTTGGCGAAATACCTTTGCCAAAATCTTCAAAACCACGCTTTTGCGCGTATCCCATGCCAATCTCCATCGCGAGCTTGAGCAGTTTTGTATCGTGTTTACCCGCTTTCATCTATCACCCTCATCGTGCTATCTATTGCTATTAAGCTACGCGAATATCCACAAATTACCACTACAATTACGGCCAGAATGCCGCAAAATCTAACAAACATCACTATTGGCAACTTTAGTTACAATAATTAATCTTAGTTAATACCATTAACCTTTGCTGCAAGCCGCAGGCTTGGTATTGTACTGGGGTTATTACTTTATGTTTTTATTGTCACTATTCAGCCGCACCACACACTTTGAATAGGCATAAAAACACCTAAAAGGGCCAAGACCCAAGGATATTTCAATGCGTAAAACACTTATCACGACTGCAGTTAGTGCTGCACTGATGCTCAGCGCGTGTTCAGAGCAATCAGCAGACACCGCCATGGCAGCCAAAACGACAACAGATGCATCAACAACTATGACTAAAGCGCCTGCCACTGCCGAAAACGTACTGTTAACACCAAGCCCTTTACAATACATGGCACCACAGTTCGACAAAATAACAGCCAGCGACTACTTGCCAGCATTTGAGCAAGGCATGAAAGATCACAAAGCTGAAATCACCGCTATCACCAATAACAGCGAAGCAGCCACATTTGACAATACCATTGTCGCACTAGAAAACACCGGCGCGATTTTAGACCGTACTCAACGAGTGTTTTTCAACCTGTCAGGGCTTATCTCAGACGACAACTTCATCAGTGTTGAAGAACAAATTGTGCCTAAGCTAACGGCACATCAAGACAACATCTATCTTGATGAAAAGTTGTTTGCTCGTATCCAAGCGATTTATAAAAATAAAGCCACATTAACAGGCGAAGACTTACGTTTAGTTGAAGTGTATTACGACCGTTTTGTCCGTGCCGGTGCTGAATTATCAGTCGCAGACAAAACAACAATGCGTGAGCTAAACGGTGAACTAGCCAAATTTGAAACCAGCTTCTCACAAAACGTATTAAAGTCATTTAATGACGACGTGATCGTAATTGAAGATAAAGCCCTACTTGACGGCTTATCAGACAACGACATTGCATCATTAGCTGCTGCCGCTAAAGCTGCTGGTAAAACGGGTTACATGATCACTTTAGTGAACACCACCACTCAACCATTGCTTTCTAGCCTTAAAAACCGCGATATACGTAAACAGCTATGGGAAACCTCAGCATATCGCGCCATGGACACCAACGCGCCGTTAAACATCAAAATTGCTCAACTGCGTGCACAAAAAGCCAAACTATTAGGTTACCCAACATGGGCGGCATACTCGCTAGGCGACCAAATGGCCAAAAACCCAGAAGCGGTTTATGGCATTCTTGACGACTTAGCCCCGAAAGCACTGGTTAAAGCCAAAGTAGAAGCGGCAGACATTCAAGCCGAAATCGTTAAAGACGGTAAAGACTTTACTTTAGAACCATGGGACTGGGCTTACTACGCAGAAAAAGTGCGTAAAGCCAAATATGACTTAGACGACGGCCAGGTTAAACCTTATTTTGAAATGAATACCGTATTAAACGACGGCTTGTTTTTCGCAATGGAAAAACTGTACGGCATTACCGTAAAACCTCGTACTGACTTACCTGTGTGGCACAAAGACGTCACTGGTTATGAAATCTTTAACAAAGACGGCAGCTCACTAGGTTTGTTCTATCTCGATATGTACGCCCGCCCTGGTAAGCGTGGCGGCGCATGGATGGATGAGTACGTTAGTCAGTCATTCTTACAAAATACTAAGCCAGTGGTGTACAACGCACTTAACGTACCTAAACCAGCAGAAGGTCAACCTACTCTGTTAACGTTTGATGAAGTGAGCACGTTATTCCACGAATTTGGTCATGCCATTCACGGTTTATATTCACAAGTTAACTATCCAAGCTTAGCCGGTACCAAAACTGCACGTGACTTTGTTGAGTTTCCATCACAAGCTAACGAAGACTGGAGTGTTGATCCACAAGTGTTAGCCAACTATGCGAAACACTACCAAACTGGTGAGCCAATTCCTGCAGAGTTATTAGCTAAAGTGTTAAAAGCACACACCTTTAACCAAGGTTTTGGCACAGTTGAATACTTAGCTGCAGCGTTGCTTGATATGGAATGGCATTCAATTCCAGCTGGCACCGAAATTACCGATGTTGCCGCCTTTGAGAAACAAGCACTAGCCAAACACGGCCTAGACTACGGCCCAATTGCACCACGCTACAAAACCACTTACTTTAGCCACAGTTTCGGCGGCGGTTACTCAGCGGGTTACTATGCGTACCTATGGACTGAAGTGTTTGCTGCTGACTCGTTTGCTTACATGATGGCTCACGGTGGATTAACCTTAGAGAACGGCCAAAAATACCGTGACGCAGTATTGTCAAAAGGTAATAGCCAAGATCTAATGCAAAGCTACATCGACTTTGCCGGTAAAAAACCATCAACCGACGCCCTATTAAAGCGTCGTGGTTTAGTACACTAAGTATTATTGTTGATATAAGCCTCTCTTATTGGCAACTCGCCAACAAGAGAGGCAAGCTTGCAATGAAAGCGCTTTAAAGATTAAAAAGGGTAAATATTGTGCAAACGTGAGCCTTTTTGTGTCATTTTGCACATTTGTTGTGCCATCGAACACATCAAGGCTTTACATTTTTTCTAATACCCTTATTATTCACCGCGTTCGGAGGGATGGCAGAGTGGTCGAATGCACCGGTCTTGAAAACCGGCAACGGTTTATCCCGTTCTAGGGTTCAAATCCCTATCCCTCCGCCACATTAAAATAAAAAGGCCCGCTATTTATAGCGG
>NZ_JACJDU010000079.1:0-11098 GCF_014163715.1 Shewanella sp. SR44-4
AATAAAAATAAAAAAAAGTGAGAAGATTAAAAACAAAAAAACCTGAAAAAACAATAAAAAGAAATATGTATTATCGCCTGCACTTCGTCTTAAATATTCCAAGTTTACATAAAATACTATATAACAAAACGCAGATGCTAGTACACCTATATATATATTAACACTTAAAGAAAATCCGACAACGAGAAAAAATGAAAAAAACAAAATTGAATTTGCATATTTAAATGCTAAACCTATTTCATCATCAAAACTTTTATCACCATAGAATCTAAATATAGCTGCGGGTATCTGTAATGATAAAATAGGTATTAAAAAAAACTGCATCACTTGGTATGTAGATATTTGTCCAACTTCTTTAATATCTAGAAACTTGGCGAAAATAAACAAACCAAAAAAGGAACATGCTTTAGCTAGAAATAAAAATATGTACTTTGTCATTTACCCTACTAATAACTTAAAAAATATGTAACTTTTAAATTTAATTGAATATTTAACCGCAACATAAACCAAATATGATTCTAATAATATTCTTAGAACTCCATTAGGGTATGTTGCTCTAAAACCAAAAACCATATCACTAAATCTAACTGATGCTCTGGATGTATTATTACTATCACTCAACTCAGATAAGTCATGGCTTATTACCGATTCTAGCAAATAAATCCCAAACCCTAATTTATTATAATCTAACAAAAACTTAGTATCCGTAAAATAAAATTTAAGACGCTCATCATATTTAATTATATCTTTTTTCACTAATTCTACTTTTACGACCAGCCCACTATTAATAGCAACAATATCTCTGTCTTTAATGATACCTTTCCTATCTTTTAGTGTTGGGTCTAAAGTACCGAAAAAAAGTCGTAACCGCCCAGGACTGACTAGTGTGTCTCCATGAACTACTTTAGGAAGTAATAAGTAAACATTCATATCATTTATTACTTGGTTTATTTCACTGATATAATCATCTTCAATGATTGAGTCTTGATCGAGTAATATCGCATAATCAGAATCTTGTTCTAATAGGAATCTATTATATATAATAGGCAGTGTTTTATTTTCGAGGCTTTTAACTATTTCAATTTCAAATTTATCTTTTATTTCTTCATTTAGATAAATATTTTCATCGGAATACTTATTCATCCATATTTTCAATACGGGTTTATAATCAATATTCCGTAAATCTAAATTTGAAATAGCAATAAGTGATAATGATTCAACTAAATCAATTCCGTATGTTACAACTAAAATACTAACTTTTTTCATGTGAACTCATCAATTTATATCTTGATTATACTTTTATAACAAAAAGTTATATTTTTATATAAATGAAATTATATTTCAATTGGATTTATTCATAAAGTATCGTAGAGATTTTTTTTACTTAGGAAA
Organism: Shewanella sp. SR44-4; assembly: GCF_014163715.1. Lineage (NCBI taxonomy): Bacteria > Pseudomonadati > Pseudomonadota > Gammaproteobacteria > Alteromonadales > Shewanellaceae > Shewanella > Shewanella sp. SR44-4. Next base: position 1,393 of record NZ_JACJDU010000079.1, read on the forward strand.
ATAGACATTTTGTATAAATTTAATACAAAAAACTTTATTTATTTTTTATCACATCTAACAATGCTTCTTGCCAATTACTTTGTTTAATAGAAAAATTATTTAAAATTTTATGGCAATCAAGTTTAGAGTTCGCAGGTCGTTTAGCCGGCGTTGGGTAGTCTGAAGTTGTAATAGCACTTAATTGCATTACATGAGAAATAATTTTTTGATCTAATGCTATTTCAAAAATCTTTTTAGAAAATTGAAACCAACTTACATATGGAAAACCTGAATAGTGATATATACCATATGCTTTATTACCTGATACTATTGATTTTGCAATCTTAATAATTGCACAAGCGATATCACCTGCATAGGTTGGGCCACCAAACTGATCAGCAACAACATCCAAGGAATTTTTAGTTTTCGCCAAACGAAGCATAGTTTTAACAAAATTATTGCCATGCTCACTAAAAACCCAAGCTGTTCTTAGTATAATATGCCTAGAACACGCTTGTGCAACTGCTTGTTCACCAGCCAGTTTACTGAGCCCATACTCACCTTGGGGATTGGTTTTATCAGACTCGGTATAAGAAGCACTACAGTCGCCAGCAAATACATAATCTGTCGAGATATGTATAATTGCGGCATTAATCGTATTAGCAGCAACCGCTAGGTTATGTGGCCCATCACGATTAATAGCATAAGCTAATAAACTTTCTTGCTCTGCCTTATCAACAGCGGTATAGGCAGCTGCATTAATAATGATGTTTGGATTGAATTCCGCGATTATTTTATTAACTTCACTTTCGTCTGTAATATCAAGCTGAACACGGTCTAATGCTAGCAAGGTGACATCTGACATTATGCTTAGTTGGTCGACTAAACAACTGCCAACTTGGCCATTCTTGCCTGTAATTAAAATCTTCATATTATAATCCGTTAGCTAAACGAGCTAAATATTGACCATAGTTATTCTTCATCATTGGCTTTGCTATTTCAGCAAGTTGCTCTGCGGTTAACCACCCATTACGCCAGGCAATTTCTTCTAAGCAGGCAACTTTTAACCCTTGAATATGTTCAATTGTTTGTACAAAAGATGAGGCTTCGTGCAAACTTTCATGGGTACCTGTATCTAACCAGGCAAAGCCACGGCCGAGCAACTCAACATTTAAGTTGCCTTGATTTAAATACATTTCATTTAAGGTGGTAATTTCTAACTCACCACGGTGAGATGGCTTAACTTTTTTTGCCATTTCAACAACACTATTATCGTAGAAATATAGACCTGTAACAGCATAATTAGACTTAGGTTTAGTAGGCTTCTCTTCTATTGATATTGCTTTCATGTTTTTATCAAATTCAACCACACCAAATCTTTCAGGGTCTTTGACTTGATAACCAAATACTGTCGCCCCCTCTTCTCTATTTGCAGCACTCTTCAATGTTTTGCTAAACGACTGGCCATAGAAAATATTATCACCCAAGACTAAACATACTTTATCTTTACCGATAAACTCTTCACCGATGATGAATGCTTGTGCTAGACCATCTGGTGAAGCTTGCACGGCATAACTTAAGTTTATGCCAAAATCTGAACCATCTCCTAATAGACGTTTAAAGCCTTCGTTGTCTTCTGGTGTGGTGATTACCAAGATGTCTCTTATACCAGCAAGCATTAAAGTCGACAATGGATAGTAAATCATTGGTTTGTCATATACTGGTAACAACTGTTTAGATACACCTCTTGTGAGTGGGTATAAACGCGTTCCTGAACCGCCAGCTAAAATAATTCCTTTCATAAATCCTAAAACCTTATACGTTAAACATGCCAAATATTATAAAAATATACGATTAAGAGTTTATGCCTAAGCGTTCACGTTGATAGCTACCATCTTGTACATGTTGACACCACGTTTGGTTAGCTAAATACCATTCTATTGTTTTACGTAAACCCGTTTCAAATGTTTCTTCTGGCTGCCAGTTAAGCTCATTGCTCATTTTACTCGAGTCAATCGCATAACGACGGTCATGACCAGGTCGGTCTGTTACATAAGTGATTTGCTCAGCGTATGGTCTGTCTTTTGGCACTAGGGTGTCTAAAATACTGCAAATGGTATTGACCACTTCAATATTTTGTTTCTCGTTGTGGCCACCAATATTGTAAGTCTCGCCTACTTTACCGGACGTCACCACTTTATAGAGTGCACGGGCATGGTCTTCAACATAGAGCCAATCTCGAATCTGGTCGCCTTTACCGTAGATAGGAAGAGCTTTACCTTCTAGCGCATTTAGGATCACTAAAGGGATTAACTTCTCAGGGAAATGATACGGACCGTAGTTGTTAGAGCAGTTAGTCACAATGGTAGGTAAACCGTATGTGCGTAACCACGATCTGACAAGGTGGTCACTTGATGCTTTCGATGCTGAATAAGGGCTACTTGGGGCATAAGACGTGCTCTCAGTAAATAATGGCAGCTTACCATCCTGCTCATCAGGATGAGGTAAATCACCATATACTTCGTCTGTAGAGATATGATGAAAACGAAATGCTTGTTTGGCATCGGCTGACAGAGTATTCCAATACTCACGAGTTGCTTCAAGTAATGTATAGGTGCCAACGATATTAGTTTGAATAAAATCTGATGGTCCAGTGATAGAACGGTCCACGTGAGACTCCGCAGCTAAATGCATCACAGCATCTGGCTGGTGTAGCTTGAAGACTCGGTCTAATTCTACTCGATCGCAAATATCAACTTGCTCAAAAACATATCGTTGACTCGACTCAATACTTACCAATGATTCAAGGTTACCAGCATAAGTTAATTTATCGACATTGACGACGCTGTCTTGAGTATTATTGATAATATGACGTACAACTGCAGAGCCAATAAACCCCGCTCCACCGGTTAATAATATTTTCATCAATCAAACCTTAGCTAGTATATTTAATATCTTCTGGCATGCAAAACCATCGCCGTAAGGATTGTGAGCAAAACTCATTTCCTTATACGCCGTGTTGTCCACCAAAAGCTTATTCAGATTATTTACAATTGCATCTATATCAGTACCTACTAACTTCACAGTTCCAGCATCTATAGCTTCAGGTCTTTCTGTCGTATCACGCATAACGAGTACTGGCTTACCTAAAGAAGGAGCCTCTTCCTGAATTCCACCAGAATCGGTCAAAATAATATAAGAGCGAGTCATTAAGTAAATAAACGGCAGATACTGTTGCGGTTCAATTAGGAAGATATTCTCTATACCATCTAAGATCCGATTAACAGGTTCTCTGACATTTGGATTTAAATGCATTGGATAAAGGATCTGACAATTTGGATGAGCCTTAGCAGTCTGCGCTAATGCTTCGCAAATTCGTTCAAAACCACCACCAAAACTTTCACGACGGTGACCTGTAACCAAAATCAATTTTTGAGCTTCGTTCAGGAATGGAAACTGCAATGCCAAGGTTTGTTTTAATACTTCATCCGACTCAATCTTATCTTTAACCATTAAGAGTGCGTCAATGACCGTATTCCCAGTGACTGTAATATCATCGATATTAACATTCTCTGTTAACAAATTTAGTTTAGATGTTTCAGTTGGGGCAAAGTGATATTTAGCAAGTACACCGGTAAGTCTTCGGTTGCCTTCTTCTGGCCAAGGAGAATATATGTTTCCTGTCCGAAGACCAGCTTCCACATGACCAACTGGAATTTGCTCGTAATATGCAGCCAAGCTTGCTGCAAATGTTGTCGCGGTATCGCCATGAACAAGTACTACATCAGGTTTAAAATCTTGCAGTACTGGTTTTAACTCTTGAATAATTTTAGCCGTTATATCATTTAGCGTTTGGCCCGCTTTCATCAAATCGAGATCATAGTCTGGTGTAATATCGAAGAGTTCAAGTACTTGATCAAGCATTTCTCGATGTTGGGCAGTGACGCAACATTTCGCTTCAAACCGTTCATCAGATGCTAAAGCATGAACTAGCGGAGCCATCTTAATAGCTTCTGGGCGAGTTCCAAATATTGTAAGTACTTTCTTTTTCGTCATGACATCAGACCTAGTTTAGAAGAACATCTACAAAAAGATGTTGAATAATTACACATTAATACGTCAGTATTAATGTTACGATTTTAGACAGGTTAATCGTCGCTAATCTAAATAGAACGTAGGTTTTTACAAAAACTATTTCAATAGTCTCTTTATTTAACCTTTTTATAATTTTATTTTTTAAAAAAAGACCTAATTAATACCAACATAACGGATAATATGCCGCCTAAAATTAAACCTAACAAACATATTAATGCTCGCTTGGGTTTAGCTTTTTCTTCTGGAATTAATGCTGGGTCGATGGTTTTAAACACATATTCGTCACGAACTTCGGCAAACATAATAGTTTTTGCCTGTTCTTCTATTAATTTATACAAGACGGAACGTATATCTGCAATATTTGTCTGTTGTATCTGAGTCTTTAAAAACTCTATACTTTTCTCAGCTTCAGCGACATCTCTCTGTTTCATTTCTGTATTAATATCAGCAACTAACCAGTTAACCCATTGCTGTGCTACTTGCGGAGATAAATGTTCTATATATACAGTAACCATACCAGTATCTTTTGCAGAATTAACTGCAAAAATTTTACTGAATTCTTTATATGCTTCTTGCATTGATGGTTTTGCTTTAAACGGGGCATCAACTATACGAAGCCATTTTTTATCACTTACATTATATAGCTCATCATCATAGTTGATTGTATTACTAACCATATCCCACGTTTTAGCTGCCATCAAGTCAGGTAAAATACTATGTTTTTGAATAAAGTCACTGATAAATTGACGAGACTTCATCACTTCGATAGCCATTTGGGTTTTATCGACACCACCGCCGCCACCTAAGTTGATGCCAGCCATGCTTGCCAGGCCACCAAACTGTCCTGCAAGTGCAGCTAAACCACCACCTTGCTCTGTGTCTGCAGGTGTTAACAGCGCTTCTGACTTATAGATATTAGGCTGGTTAATGGCAAAAATAACAGCGCCGATTGAAAATACAGCAGTGATGGCAATAATTAACCACTTGCCTTGCCAAATAACAGCAAAAAGTTCGCGTAAATCGATTTCGTCCTTTTGAACGCTTTCTGTTGCTTGTTGTGAGGTAAGGTTTCCATCATAAGCAGGTTGTAGGTTTTGTTTAGTCATAAGTCTTTTTTGTCTGGGAAGCAGTGCGCTTCGCTTCTAGATTCGAGGACGCTTCGCGGCTAGGTTCTATAAAATCTTGGTAGCAAGCGATATCAAGAGATGACAAGCGGTTAGGGGCAATTGCAAGCCAAGTACCTAGGTGCTCGACCGCTCTATCCGTGAGCGCAGCGTTCGCTTGTTATCGCTTGTTATCGCTTTTTCATATCAGCGAAGCGGGCTAGATCCCTGAAATAGCAGCAAAGGCTACAGCAGAGTTATAAATAATCTGGGTGACTTGCGACCAAAGGGTTAAGTTATCTTTGTACTCTGTGTCTAGAGGGACAATAACAGTGTCTCCGGCTGAAATTTGAGAGTCGGAACTAAACCAGATACTCTTAGTTGGCATCATCACTGAACCATTGGCTTTTATAACATAAATTCGGTCTTCGTCTCCGCGCTCTCTAGAGCCACCAGACAGTTGTAAATATTCTTCTAACGTTAAGCCTTCTTTAAATCTATGGGTTGAAGGATGCTGAACCTCACCCATTACTGCAACTGTTTGCTTGGTCGTTGGAACATACAATACGTCACTGTCTTCAAGTTGAAGATCGGCTTCTGGGATACCTAATTTAATTGCATTTAAATCAACAACCAAACGACCTACCGCTTTTATGTTTTCCAAATCAGTTAACATTAACTGTACTTCTGAATAACTACTGGCTAAACCGTCTTTTGATACACCACGAGTGGCAATGTCTCTGCGAAGTTGATCGGCTAACTTCATAATTTCGAGCTGCTCTTGTAAACGAACAGATTCACGTACAAATACTGACGCTGAAGGATATGCAAATTCAGTAAACCCACCTGCTCTAGCAATCACGTCAGATAGTCTTTCACCACGTCTGATGTTATATGTACCTGGAAACTTAACTTCACCTTTGATTTCAATAACTTTTCTTTCTTGCCACTCTGGAGTCGTCAGAATAGTGACCATATCACGACCTTTTAGCTCGAGATTGTCTTCTTGACTGCCATTAATTGCTGCATGAAGGTTAATGGTTTTATGGATAATATCCGATACTATTGACGTAGTATGTGTGCGTGTTAGTTCTGCTCGCTCAATGTAGGCACCTTCTAACAACCCACCAGCGGCTTTAAGCAAGTCGGTTACGTTAGCGTTATTTGTTAAAGGATAAACACCTGGATGGCGAATTTTACCTGCTATAGCGACAATTCTTATGCCTTGTTGTGCGTTACCCTGAAGAGTCAGTTTGGTTACGATAGGATATAATAACTCTTTTCGCGACATCACATTACTGAGCTTGATTAAGTCGCGGTCTTCAAAAAGATTTGATAGCATTTTGGCGACTTCGCTACTGACTAGCGACTGTTCTTCAGATTCTTTTTCACTTAAGACAACGCCCGCAATTTCGTTGGTATATTTTTTTGCTACTGAATTGTCTAATGTTTCGAACCCTACTTTGAAAAGATCTGCATCCAGTAATGAATCACCTTTCAATGCTTCAACTTTATTCACTCGTTTCTTTACTAACGAGTTTAATTCAAAGCGATTTTGAGTATCGTCATTAAAGTTAAATATCATCACTTTATCACGAGGCTGTAAAGCCAGGTTTTGTACAGAATTAGGAGAAGTAATGGCTTCACCTGGGGCAAACTGTAACGTCTCGATATCGCCGTGCTTATTTATTTCTCGAATGATTAAGCCATAATCTAAATCAGCAGATATGAGTAAATCTCCCCAAATTGATGGCATAAGATCGCTAATACGCTGTTGCTTCCATTGATATTTACCAGGGCGAACCACTGCACCAACTACCGTAATGGCATCTTCGTACTGATTAGAGGCATTTTTAACTCGAATGTAATCGCCAGCTTTAGCTAAAGTGTTGTTACCTTTGGCAGAAGTTAAATCGACATTAACTATGGTTTTTAATCCATTAGTATTATAGCGCTCAATACTGCTATTTTTCGGATAGGCACCTTGTTTAATACCAGCAGCCATATTGATAACATCTTCAATGGTTTCGTTCTTTTTCAGTTCATAAATAGCTGGGCGCTGTACTTCACCAGCAACACTGACTAAACCGCCGATTGATGGGATGAATACCACGTCACCAGAACGGAGATTAATGTCTCCAGAAGCATCACCACGAAGTAATAAATCATATAAGTCGAATGAGCCAATAAGCTTACCACTACGCTTAACTTGCACGTTACGAAGACTACCAATTTCATTTACCCCACCAGCAACGAATAACGCCTGAGTGATGGTTGATAAACTTGATACGGTATATGAGCCTGGTTTGTAGGCATCACCAGCGATGAAAATGCGAATTGAACGTAATTCACCCATGGTGATATTTGATTCAATGCCAATCATTTGCTGCTTTATGCGCTTAGACAGTTCTTGACGTAAATCGGAAAAGCTTAATCCGGCAACAGATACAGGGCCTAAATCAGGAATTTGTACTGTACCATCACGATTAATGGTTAAACTGTATTCGTTGCTTTCTTTGCCGTATAACTGAACTTTAATAACATCACCAGGACCGACCATATAATCACTTGGTACAGGAACATCTGTTACTGGTGCAAAAGTTGTTGGTTCACCTTCAAACATTTCGTAACCGAAACGTTTTAGTGTGTCTTTGTCACTGTCTTCTTTAAAATCAAATTCATTCTTTTTATTTTTTTCTGTGTATTGATCTTTATCTTTTTTGTTGCCTTTATCATCACGGGGTTCAACTACGTTAGGATTAGTAACGTTAACAGAATTATTAGAGCTACCTGAAATCATTGATGGATCGATACCATACTGACGGGCGATTCGTTCCTGTTCTGCTTTAGGTAATTGTTTAAACTGTTCAAGCATCTGCGGTGTAGGTGTAACAGCATTTGCTTGTGTTGTTAAAATAATAAGGGCTGATAAGCCAGCTATTAACACGTTTTTGGTTTTATGTAACACCAGGTATCTCCAATATTATTTTTTTAATTAAAATGGTTCTAGGAACTCGCAGGCTCGCCAGAGGACGGACTTCGTCCTACTAGTGTTGCGGCGCTACTAGGGACAGCTTTGCTGTTAAGATTTTATAGCATCTAGCAGCGAAGCGCTCTCGCATCTAGATTTTTGATTATCGATTTTAAGACACGCTACCGCCCATGGATTACGGCTTCCAACATGCCCTTCGCTGTGCGAAATATATCTTTATCGCCGATATAATCTAAATAATCGGCGCGAAATTATACCTAAACGATAACTTTAATGTTGTAAGTAAATTGTTTTTTACTTACCTACAAATAGCAAAGTAGATAAAAACATTAATATTGGTTCTTTTTACCAATCAATTGGTTAAATAACAACCAAAGTTAAATATGTGAATAGACAATATCCTACAAGATCTAGGGCGGAAGTCTTAACATACTACTATTATTCTGTTTTGCTACCAGAAACAGGCGTTAGATTCGTCAACTCAACTAAAATCCTTTTCTGTTGCCCCATGATGTTAAATAACACATGGCAACGTTTATCTGGATTATTCTCGTCGAATATTGCTTCAAGGTCTTTAAACGGTCCATCGACAAATTTGACTTTATCGCCTTTGCCTAACGGTTTTACCTCTTCTGGTACATAACCTTGAACACGTCTTTTAAGCGCTGAAATAATTCTGTCGTCAATGGGAGTCATATCTTCTCGGCAGCCAACAATACGATTAGCACCACGTGTATTGTGGATTTTGCTGACGCTGGTGATAAGAGGATCAAAATAGATAAACAGGTAGCTAGGGAAAAGTGGTGCCGTAACCATTTGTGGTTTATTGCGGACCATTTTTTGCTGGGTGATCACAGGTAAATAACTCTCGACTTCTTGTAAAGCCAAATTTTGCTGTGCACGTACTTCATGACGTGGTTTGCAATACAGTAAATACCAAGATTTCATTATTACTCGCTTGTTTAGATTTGCTCATCAGTTTGAGCAAGTGACATCCCATTCACGACTTGGGATATTAACAAAATTACTTACTTATTTGAATGTGTTTTTGAGCCTTAATGCCTATAAATACAGCGTTTAAATCATTGTCTGGTTTTATATTAAGCAATAACACCATCATTTATTATCTACATTCAGAAGTAACTAATTGATTTATCATTCTACATTGACTTAACACTTTTAGCGCACAGCACTCGGTTAATTTTGCTTTATGTATAATAAAAAGTGCTTAGTAATGTCAATCTGCTTACGTTGGCGGTTACCAAATGCAAACGCACATTCTCAAAATCCGTTGATATTTTGTATACCTAAACAGATTTAACAACTAATTGACTGTCTTTTATCATGTTATTTTGCTTCCAGTTATGACAATCCAAATCTGACTTAACCGATTATTAAATGATTTACTCCATCGATTATTAAATGATTTACTCCATCGATACATTATTGATCGACTATCGATCGATAATTTATAAATTCTGTTTGATGTTAGTCATTAATGTCAGTTTAAGGCGCTATAGATATAGATATAGATATA